>NC_013422.1:2297500-2582886 GCF_000024765.1 Halothiobacillus neapolitanus c2
ACTTCTGGTCGGTACCCCCCAGTTCGACATCCGCTTTCAGCGCCACCGAGTCGTAACCCTGCACCAGTGGATACAAGAACTCATGGATCGCAATAGGCTGATGACCGGTATATCGCTTGGAAAAGTCATCCCGCTCCAACATGCGTGCCACGGTTTGACGACTCGCCAGCTCAATCAAATCGGCCGCCGTCATCGCGCCCATCCAGGTCGAATTGAACACGATTTCTGTTTTATCGGGGTCCAGAATCTTGAATATCTGGCGCTGATAGGTTTTTGCGTTTTCCTGCACTTGCTCCCGCGTCAATGTCGGGCGGGTCGCACTTTTACCCGTCGGGTCGCCAATCATCCCGGTAAAGTCACCAATTAGAAATAGAATGTGATGACCCATCTGTTGAAATTGGCGCAACTTGTTAATCAGTACCGTATGCCCGAGGTGCAAATCAGGGGCTGTCGGGTCAAAACCCGCCTTGATTCGTAGCGTACGGCCGGACTTCAGTCGCTCGACCAAGTCCTGTTCCAACAAAATCTCTTCAGCGCCACGGCGTATCTCTTCCAACGCAGTCGTCAATCGGTTGTCCACAATTCATCTCTCGTTACATTGAAACCTTAAAGCAAGCCTTGTATGGTACCCGTTTATATTAATAATACTGAATGGAATACACCCCCATGGATTCACGCCCCCTGTTTGCGACTACTCGAAAAAAAACGCGCATTGCCCCTTGGATTCGAGTCAGCGCCCTGATTTTAGGTGTTGGTTCGTTGGGCATGGTCATAGCCAAGATTTCGATCCCGACCGACCCTGCTCTTGATCAGCGCATTGATCTGAGTATCGCCGATGCGATTGCGCCGACGCCGCCAGAACCCGACCTCGTATCACAATCGACAAACAACGCCCCTTCCGCAGAATCCCCAACTTCCACAGCCTCGCTATTCAATGAAGACCCGCTGCCCGACCCGGCACTCACACTGACCCTGCCTCAAACGCCACCAGATGAACCCACGGAACCAGCACCGGTTGCTACCACCATCAAGGTCAAATCCGGTGACAGCCTGTCGACGATCTTTTCTCGTTTGGGCCTGAACTATCAGACAGTCTCAGACGTCATTGCGGTCGGCGACCAAGCCGCACCGCTCAAGAATCTGCGCCCTGGCGACCAGCTCAATGTAGAGTTGACACCAGACAATCAACTGCTCGCCATCAACTACCAACTGGCTCCCAACAAGACCCTAAGCATCCGCCGAGACGCAAACGACCAGTTCACCGCGGACAAGATCGTTCTCCCGATGGAAACACGCCTGACCACTGCGGAAGGCGTTATCGACAGTTCTTTATACCAATCTGCAATCGAATCGGGCTTATCCGCAAACATGGTTATGGAACTGGCCGACATTTTTGGCTGGAAGATCAACTTCCTGAAAGACGTCCAAAACGGTGATCACTTCCGGATCGTGTATGAAGAGAAATATGTCAACGGCAAGCATGTAGACACCGGCGCTGTTGTCGCTGCAGAATTCGTCAACAATGGCAAAACCTATCAGGCCGTGCGTTATACCGCTCCAAATGGAAAAACCGGCTATTACGAACCCAACGGCGCGAGCTTGGCGCGCGGTTTTCTGCGTTATCCAGTCGCATTTTCAAGAATCAGCTCGAAATTCAATATGCACCGCATGCACCCGCTCTATCATAAGATCAGGGCACATAAAGGCGTGGACTTTGCAGCGCCCACGGGCACACCTATCCACGCCGCAGGCCGTGGAAAAATCGAGTTTATCGGCTGGCAGCACGGTTACGGCAAGGTCATCAAAATCAAACATGATGGCGGCTTCGAAACGGTTTATGGTCACATGTCCCGCTTCAACAACCAGCTAAAACGTGGCAGCAGCGTCGATATGGGCGAGACAATCGGCTACGTCGGGATGACAGGGGCCGCAACCGGCCCGCATCTGCATTATGAATTTCACGTCAAGGGCGTATACACCGATCCGCTGGTAGCCAAACTGCCGGAAGCCAACCCGATTCCCTCGAAATATCGACAGGATTTCCTCGCCCAGACACAGTCCGCCTTGGATTTAATGGCCAAGGATGAGCGTCAGGCAGCACAAACCGTAACGAACACCGTCACTGCCACGGCGGACTAGTTCCGATGTCTCCCTTCTCTGACTTGGCCGCGCGCGCAGAAAAAGGGGTATTCATTGGTGTGATGTCGGGCACCAGCATGGATGGTATCGATGCCTGCGCCGTAGATTTTTCCGGCAAACGTGCGCGCGTCATTGCGCACCAGACTCTCGATCTGGGCGATTTGGCTGGAGAGATGCGCCTGCTGGCACTCGGCAAAACGCCCGACCACATCGACGCGATCGATTTTCTCGGTCTATTGGATGCCCGAATGGCTGAACACGTAGGCAAATGTGTTTTGGCACTGCTATCAGAACATCACATTCAAGCCAGTGATGTCGTTGCCATTGGCAGTCACGGCCAGACAATCCGCCACCGTCCGGCATCATCACCGTCTTTTACCCTGCAAATTGGCGACCCGAATGTGATTGCCGAGCGGACAGGTATTAATGTCATCGCAGACTTCCGGCGCCGTGACATGGCGGCAGGTGGACAAGGCGCGCCATTGGTCCCGCCCGCGCACAGGGCGCTCTTTGGCGCAAAAGAAGACGAAGACAGCACCCTTATTACCGTCAACCTGGGCGGCATTGCCAATATTGCCGTGATGGCGCCGGACACCCCTTTACTCGGGTTTGATACAGGCCCGGCAAATACCTTGATGGATGCATGGATAAAACACCATCGAGGGCTTTCGTTCGACGAGAACGGGCAATGGGCCGCGAGCGGAAAGCCGAATAAGCCCCTGCTTCAACACCTGCTGAACGAACCGTTTTTCCAACAAGCAGCGCCCAAATCAACAGGTATCGAGTTATTCAATCTCGAATGGCTTCGAACACAGGCTTCCACTTGGTTGGAAACACTACCGCCTGAAGACATTCAAGCCACGTTGGCTTCACTAACAGCGCACACCATAGCCGAATCACTACGCCCTTGGCTTGCTGCCGATTCTGAGCCATTGGTCGTTTTGGCAGGAGGTGGCGCCAGAAACCAATTTCTCACCGATCAGATTCAAGATGCAATTCACGACATACGAGCAGGAACGCGGGTCGAAACCAGCGATCTGTTCGGGATTGATCCTCAATGCGTGGAGTGCGCCGCTTTTGCCTGGCTGGCGCGGCAATTCTTGCTGGGAGAAGGGGGCAACGCCCCTTCGGTGACAGGGGCGGAAGGCCTGCGCATTCTGGGTGGGTTTTTCCCAGCCTAGAGCCTTCCTATCTTGCGAATCAACGCGACGACATGGGCTGATAGCTGCGCGGCTCGTAGCCTTGGTAGATTTGCGTCGGGCGGAAGATACGGTTATTGGCGATTTGCTCTTTCCAGTGTGCCAACCAACCTGCCGTGCGGGAAATCGCAAAGATTGGGGTGAACTGATCCCTCGGAATACCCAGCGCTTCGTACAGCAGGCCCGAATAGAAATCTACATTCGGGAAAATGCCCTTCGGAGCCAAACGCTCCTCGGCGCAACGTTCCAACGCCATTGCGATTTCGTACAGTGGCGAAATCTGGCCGCTGCGGTGCTCGCGTAACTGCTCGAGCAAACCTTGCAAAATATCGGCCCGTGGATCCTTGACCTTATATTCGCGATGCCCAAACCCCCAGACCACCTGTTTGTTTGCCAGGCGCTGATCCAGCCAGTCGGATACTTTTTCGACCGAGCCGATTTCATCCAGCATGTTCAGTACACGCTGGTTGGCGCCGCCATGCAGAGGCCCCGCCAGCGTACCGATGGCCGATGCAACCACGAGATTCGGCGGCGCGAGGGTGGAGCCGCAAACCAGAGCAGAGAAGGTAGACGCGTTGATGGTGTGTTCTGCGTGCAACACCAGGCAGGCATCCATGATGCGCGCCTCAACCGGATCGGGTTCACGCTCGTTCATCATGTACAGGAAATTTTCGGCATAGGTGAGGTCGGTGCGCGGTTGCACCGGATCGTCGCCACGCCGGATGTGCTCCCACATCGCCACCAGCGTCGCCATACTCGCGAGAATTTTCACGATCATCTGCTCGACAAACTCACTGTCGGCATTGACGCCATTGGCCGTCATCCGCTCTTGGCCCGGATAGAACATGCCCAAACTCGCGACACAGGTTTGAAGCGCCTCCATGGGGTGTCCATCAATCGGCAGAAACTTCATGATGTCACGCACGTTGTACTTTACGCGGCGGTTGGCACGCAGTTCCGCATCGAAACGCGCCAGTTCATCTGTTTCGGGCAACCCGCCATTGATCAGTATCCAGGCGGTCTCTTCGAAACTGCTGAATCGAGCTAAGTCGACGATGGGAAACCCGCGGTACGTGAGCAGGCCGACCTGTCCATCCAGAAAGGAAATGGCGGACTCCGTGGCGGGCACGCCCTTGAGACCGGGCACATACCCGTTTTGCACTTTATCCATGAAGAACCTCTAAATCGAGAAGGATGAACCACAACCGCAGGTGGTCGATGCCATCGGGTTACGGATCACAAACTGAGCTCCCGTTATGTCTTCTTTATAATCAATCTCGGCACCTTCAAGGTACTGAATGCTCATGGGATCGACGAGTAAGGTCACGCCCCCGCGTTCCACCTGTGCGTCGTCTTCCTGCGCGGCCTCTTCAAACATGAAGCCGTACTGGAACCCAGAACAACCGCCACCGGTTATGAAGACACGAAGCTTCAAATCGGGATTACCTTCTTCCTCGATCAAACTGCGCACTTTATTGGCGGCATTTTCGGTAAAAATCAGTGGCGCTTCGTCCACTGCTGCTTCAATCACTTCTGTATTCATCATTTCACTCCAGAATTCTGGCCGGTTTAAACCCGAAACATGGGTTCCATCATGGCCCAAAAGTCGAGCAGATGCTAAACTTTCGTTGTGTTTTTCACGGGGACAGGGCGACCAGATCAAGCCCTTGTTGCTCGGGAAAGCCCAGCATCAGGTTCATATTCTGCACGGCTTGACCCGCCGCGCCCTTGACCAAATTATCGATGACCGAACTGATGACCAATGTTGCCGCACCCTGAGGCCGGAAAATCGCCATCCGGCACAAGTTATTGCCACGCACGCTGCGGGTTTCGGGGTGACTGCCCGGCGGCATGACATCAACGAATGGCTCCGCATCGTAATAGGCTTCATATAACTGCTGCACATCCGCGGTCGGTTCTCCGACCAGTGGAATATACAGGCTCACTTCGATACCACGCACCATCGGTATCAAATGAGGCACAAAAGTTAACCCGATGGAACGCTCTGCCACTGCGGCGAGGGTCTGCACAATTTCGGGCTGATGGCGGTGACCATTGGCCGAGTATGCCTTGAAGCTCTCACCCGCTTCGGCCATCAGCATCGGCACCTCAGCCTTGCGACCGGCGCCACTGGTACCGGATTTAGAATCGGCAACCAGCCGGTCATGATCGACCCAGGCCTGCCCCATCAACGGCAACAGCCCAAGCGTTGTCGCGGTAACATGGCAGCCGGGGTTCGCCACCAGTTCAGCATCGCGGATTTCATCACGATACAGTTCCGGCAAGCCATACACGGCACGCTCAACCCAATCTGGTGAAGCGTGGCTCATGCCGTACCATTTCGACCAGACATCCAGATCCTTGATCCGATAATCCGCCGCAAGATCAATCACCTTAACGCCTTGAGCAAGAAGCTCGGGCGCCTGCTGCATGGCGATACCATTCGGCGTGGCGAAAAAGACAAGATCGCAATCGGCAAGGTTCGCCTCATCCGGGGCGGTAAAACATAAATCAATTGCACCGCGCAGATTCGGATACATGGCATCCACGCGCGACCCTGCATCGCCGCGGGAGGTAATGGCCGTAATCTCCACCCCGCCATGACGTGCCAGCAAGCGCATTAATTCGACGCCGGTGTAGCCCGTTCCTCCGACAATGCCAATTTTCTTCATGTTTTACTCCCCACAAATGGCCCCTAAGAAATAGCCCCTAAGAAATAGCAAATAATTCATCTATAACGCATCATAACAAAGCTTCATGAATGGATTGGGTAAACGAGGAATCCCGTGCGCAACAAAATCCGCGTCATTTTAGACCCACTCAGACTCAGACTTGCCAGCCCAGATGCCCTCACCCCCATGGCTATTTTAGGCTTGTTTGCCGGTATCGTCGCTTCAGCATTGGTTACGCTCTTTCGCTTTACGCTGGAATCACTGCAGATTTATTTCCTGGGGTTGCCGAGTCCGGATAATTATTCCGCGCTGCCAATCGAGTGGCGATTCTGGTTACCCACGCTGGGCGGAATAATCCTTGGCGTCGCGTTTATGCTGATCCCTCAAGCCGCCCGTGCGGTTGGCGTGGGCTTTGTGATCATCCGGTTTCACCGTTCTCAAGCAGACCTACCCTGGCCGAATGCGATTGTGCAATTTTTCAGCGCCGTCTGGGGGCTTCTGGTGGGGTTGTCGAATGGACGAGAAGGACCCGGTGTGCATTTGGGCGCAACGGCCGGGAGCTTGCTGGGTCAGCGCCTGGATTTACCCCAAAACAGCGTGCGCACCTTGGTTGGCTGTGGTGCGGCAGCGGCCATCGCCGCATCATTTAACACGCCGCTGGCCGCCGTCATCCTCGTGCTTGAATTAATTGTCCGGCAGTACACGCTTGCCACATTCATTCCCATCATTCTGGCTTCATCGGCTGGCGCACTATTTTCCACTCTGTTTTTTGGTGACAATCCGGCTTTTAACATCCAGCTTTACCACTCACTTGCCTTGTGGGAAATACCGGTCTTGGTTCTACTCGGTCTGGTCATCGGTGCCTTCTCTGCTGCCTACACCCACATCGCCGAGGTGTCGATTCATAGAACCTGGAAATGGCCGGTCTGGCTTCGATTTGGCTTGATCGGCATCATTACCGGGCTTGTGGGGATGTACCTGCCTCAAATCATGAGCATCAGTTACGACTCGGTCGGGTTGGCTGCCGGGGCTAAATTCACCCTGCTTTTGCTGCTGTTCCTGATTGTCGCCAAGCTGCTACTCAGTGCGCTGACTTTAGGCTTTGGACTGCCGCTGGGCTCGATCGGCCCGACCCTTGTTATCGGTGGGTTCACCGGAAGTGCATTTGGCACGGTGTTGTTAAGTTTTACCCAGATTCCGATCAGCGATGTGGCCTACTACACGGTGTTGGGCATGGGGGCCATGATGGGCGCAACGCTGCAAGCACCCCTGGCGGCGCTGACGGCCGTGATTGAACTCACGGGGGACACGGGCACCATCATGCCCGCGATGGTCACGATCATTATTGCCAGCCTCACCAGCCGGACACTTTTTGGCAAAGATGGCATCTACGATGCGGTACTCTTTGCCAACAGCCAACAACTGCGACTGCTCTCGCTTTGGCACAATGCAAACGATATTGCGATCAGCAGCATCATCAACCGCAACTTTACCGAAACAACAGCCCAGTGCTCCGTCAGCGATCTACAGAAATTGAAGACCGCCACCCCGGAATGGCTGGTGGTTCGAGATGATAGTCGTCAGCCCATCGGGGTGATTTCAGGCTACGAGCTGGATCGCTTTGTGACCACGCTTACCAACCATAACCCGCCAGAAGAAACTGCATCGGAAGACGTAAAGCTGCCGGAAACGCCGGGGGCAGACACACGCCATGACGAGCCAGAACCTGCCGAACGCATCGTTGATCTGACCACCGAATTGACCATGTTCCCGGCCAAGGCGGTCGATATTGGCCTGACTCTGATCGAAGCCCGTGAACTCATGCGCGCAAATAAGGTCGATGTCCTGATCGGTCAACGCACGACTGTCCCGCCATTCAAGCGGACTTTTGGCGTACTGACCCGCAGTTCGCTTGAAGAGCAGGCATAACCGGCCACAACAGAACGATACCCCGGCCAAGTACACATCCAGGTGAAACCATGAATGCAGAACCCAATTTCTCCGCCCAACGTCGCCTGCTGATCGGTGGCGCCGCGCTCGGGCTCTTCAGTGCCCTAACCGGTTGCTCGACCGAAACGCCCGTCAATCTCAGTGGGCTCGCGGTACAAAACCTGGACGGCAAACCCGTCGAACTGTCATCTCTGCTCGGCAAGCCGACCGCCATCACCTTCTGGGCAACAACCTGCCCCGGTTGTGTGGAAGAAATTCCGCACATGATCGCGCTGTACGACAAGTTTTCGGCCAAAGGGGTCAATGTAGTCGGCATGGCGATGTCTTATGACTCACTCAACCAGCTCAAGGCCATGGTATCGGAAAAGAAAATCCCCTATACCGTGTTGCAGGACAAAACCGGTGCTGCCGCCGCCGCGTTCGGGCCGGTTCGTCTGACACCCACGTTCTTCGTGCTGGATGCCAAGGGCAATATTCGCTACCAGAAGATCGGGCCATTCGATAAAACCCGCGTCGATCAACTACTGACTGCGTTAACCTCAAGCTAAAAAATCACTTTCAGGCAAGTCCGCATGGCTAACAGCCAGCGTGGGATCGGCGTGCCCGGATTTGGTACACTTGAGTTTCTATTTCTACGCAGCCAACGGCCAAAATCATGAGCATCATCATTAAAACGCCGGAACAAATTGAAAAAATCCGTCGTGCCAGCCTGCTGGCGACAGAAGTCCTGAATCTGCTTCGGCCGCTGGTCCTCGCGGGCGCTACGACCGACGAACTAAACTCGGTAGCACACAAGCACATCACCGAAGTGCAGGGCGGTGTGCCGGCCACTTTGGGTTATCACGGTTTCCCCAAATCGCTGTGTACCTCACTCAACCACCAGGTCTGTCACGGCATTCCCGGCCCCCGAAAACTGGAAAACGGCGATATCATGAATATCGACGTCACCGTTATCAAGGAAGGCTGGTACGGCGATACATCCGCCATGTACACCGTCGGCACGCCATCCATCCGGGCGCAACGACTAATCGACGTGACCTATGACGCCATGATGCGCGGCATCGAGGAAGTCAGGCCGGGCGCAACATTGGGTGATATCGGCGCGGCCATTCAGAAAGTGGCCGAATCCAGTGGGTTTTCCGTCGTTCGCGAATATTGCGGCCACGGTCTGGGGCAAAGTTTCCACGAGGATCCTCAGGTCTTGCACTATGGCAAGCGGGGCGAAGGCATTCGACTGGAGCCCGGCATGGTGTTCACCATTGAGCCGATGATCAACGCGGGCAAACGCGACATCAAACTCCTGAACGACGGCTGGACTGTCGTCACCAAGGATCACTCCCTATCGGCGCAGTGGGAACATACGATTGCGGTCACCGAAGACGGCTTCGATATCTTGAGTGGCGACTCCCGTCCCGCCAGCATGATATTGCCCACATGAGCCCTTCACTAATGGTGCATTCGAAAGAGCACGCCGATCTTGGCGCCCGCATTGCCCAGCATCTGGCAACGTGGCCGGAGGCGCTGCGTGCGACCGATGGCGCGCGGGTGTTTCTCGAAACGCACACCCATCTGATCGACGAATTGCTCAAAAGTTACTGGCCAGAGGAACTCGCGTCAGGTGCGGCTGCTCTGGTCGCAGTCGGTGGTTATGGTCGCGGCGAACAATTCCCGCATTCGGACATCGATCTGCTGATCCTGCTCGAAACCCATCAACCCGACTCAGCCATCCAGAATTTTCTGCGCCATTTGTGGGATGCAGGCCTTGTGATCGGTCACGCGGTGCGCACGGTCGATGAATGCCTGATCGCCGGGCGAGACGACGTGACGGTCTACACCAATCTGTTGGATGCGCGCTTGATTACCGGCAATGCCGCGCTGTTCAAACAACTGGATCAATTGGTCCGTTCCGATCAGGTCTTTCAGGACTGGCCCTTCTTCCAGGCCAAAACGGCCGAACAGGCCATACGCTATCAAATGTTCGATGAAATGGGCGCCAAAATCGAACCCAATATCAAAGAGAGTCCCGGTGGCCTGCGTGACCTGCACACCCTTCGCTGGATCGGCAACCGGGTAGCGGGCGCAGGTACGCTGGATGCCATGCACGAATATGGCCTGCTGGGAGATCGGGAATGGCAGACACTCACGGAGGCTGAGGCTTTTATCAGCCAAGTCCGCATCGGGCTGCATGCCTTGGCAGGACGCGCCGAAGAACGCCTTCTACTGCTACACCAGAAAACATTGGCGGCTCAGTTCGGCTATGAAGGTGAGCAGGACGGCAACCTTGCCGTAGAACGATTCATGCAGCGGTACTTCCGTACCACCATCGAGATCGAACGCCTCAACCAGCTGATTCTCCAAAACTTTCGCGAGGCACTCGACCCGCATCCGGATAATCGCATCATCCCGATCAATGCCCGATTCCGTATTCGAGGACACCTCTTGGAAACCGTCGATGCGCAGGTATTCATGCGCTCGCCGACAGCCATCCTCGAAATGTTCCTGCTTCTGGCGCAGCACACCGAACTGCTGGGCCCCAGCGCCGCTACGGCTCGCCAGCTTCGGGCCAACCTCAGCGTCATCGACGAGGGTTTCCGCAAAAATCCTCAGGCGCAACAACTGTTCATGGCGATTTGGCAGAACAAGACCGGCGTCTACCGGGCACTCAAGGCCATGAATCTCAGCGGCGTTCTGGCGGCCTACATACCGGCTTTCAGTCAGATCGTCGGCCTCATGCAGTTCGATCTGTTCCATGCTTACACGGTCGATGCACACACCCTTCTGGTCATCCGTAACCTGCGGCGCTTTTCCCAGCCGCAATTCACAGAAGAACACCCGATGGCCAGCCAGATCATCCATCGTGTCCACCGCCCGGAGACTCTCTATCTTGCCGGATTGTTCCACGATATCGCCAAAGGTCGTGGCGGCGACCACGCAGAATTGGGGGCCGTCGATGCACGGCAATTTGCCAATGCACATGGTTTACCCAGCGCAGAGGCCGAACGTATGGCCTGGTTGGTCGAAAACCATTTGTTGATGTCGTTCACCGCGCAGCGTCGCGATATCGAAGATCCGACCGTGGTGGAGGAATTCGCGCGTATCGTCGGCAGCTCTGCCCGACTGGATGACCTATACCTGCTTACGGTGGCCGACATCTGCGCCACCAACCTCAACCTCTGGAATTCCTGGCGTGATGCCCTACTCAAGCGCCTGCATCAGTTGACCGAAAACTGGTTCAACCAAGGCGAGCAGAGTGCGCGCGAGATCGTCGATGCAACGCGAGCAGCAGCGCTCCGCGAAGGCATCGCCGCCAATATTCCCGCTGAAGACCTCGCCGGCTGGTTCGAGAGCCTGCCGGACGATTACTTTCTGCGTACCGACATCGCACCTGTGCTGCAACATGCGCGCCTGGCGTTGGGGGAAGACCGCTTGCCCGTCCTGTGGATCAGCAACACGCCCGATCAGGATGCCATCCAGATTCTGGTATTAACTGAGAACAGCCACGGCCAGTTCGCGCGCATTGTGACCGAACTCGACCGCAGCGGATTGAATGTTCAATCGGCCAACATGACCGTGATCACGCCCACTGCTGCGCACTTGGAGAAGCGGGCGTTGTTCGAGTTCTTTATTCTCGACCAGCATAATGGCGCACGACTGGATCACTGGTCGCTCGACATGTTGCGCACGCGCCTGCGCGATCGGTTGCAAAGTACGGATGCAGCGCGCACCCGTATTCACCGCCGCAGCCCGCCTCAACTCGCCAGCATCGATGTGGCGACTCAAATTCAGTTTTTGAGTGACCATCGTCGAGGACGCACCGAAATCCAGATCATCACCAAGGATCGCCCCGGCCTGCTCGCCGACATCACAACCGCGTTCGCCGATTTGGACATCAGCCTCAATCACGCACGCGTCAGCACACTGGGTGAACGCGTTGAGGATGCATTCTACGTGGTAGAAAGGCAGGGTCATGCCGTGGATTCGCCCAAACGCTGCGCAGAAATTGAAGCTGCGCTACGTGCGGCCATTCATAGCCGCTCATGAATCCAAACACAAATCTTGGGCATCTCGCGGGCGTAACCGACACCACTGAGCCTTGGCGTCTGCTGGCCGAAACAGCGGATTTTCTGATCATCGCCAAGCCCACGCGCATGCTTACCCAACCGGGCAAGGAAGCGCACAAAACCGACAGCCTGATCACCCGCGTCAATCAGGAATTTCCCGAAGCGCGGATCGTGCATCGATTGGACTGGGATACATCGGGCGTGATGGTGCTGGCACGGCACGCGCGAGCGCACCGCGCACTATCAATCGCGTTTCAGGATCGACGCACAAAAAAGTGTTACATCGCCCATGTCGATCGCGCGCCCGCGCCGCCGCAGGGTTTGATCGACCGGCCGATCGGCTCGGACAGGGAACATCGCCCCCGCTACCGGATCGACGAGGAACAGGGCCGGCCTTCCCAAACGCGTTATGTCGTGCTGAACGAAACGGCGGATTTCGCTCGCCTGGCGCTGGAACCCATTACCGGCCGCTCGCACCAGCTTCGGGTGCATCTGCTGTCCATCGGCCACCCGATTCAGGGCGATACGCTCTACCACCCTCACGCACAAAACCATGCCCGGCTCATGCTCCATGCCGAATCGTTGTCCTTTCCTGACCCCGCAAGCGGAATCACGCAGACATTCAGCGATCCCGTCCCCTTCTAGCACACTGCTTCAATCGACACTTCCAAGCGCTTCACGTACGGCGGGCATTGCCCGGCGACTGATTTCCAGCGGCGCGGGCAACCCCACCACCTCCGCCAGATGCTGGCCGGATGCATTGCGGTTTATTGCCCGCAAGCGGGCGCGATTGATCAAACTGTGTCGATGCAAGCGAAGCAAATAATCGCCGAACAGTCCCTCCAGTTCCTTGAGACTCTGCTCCAGAAGCACTTCGCCTTCAACCGTGATCAGGCGGGTGTATTTATCGTCACTCAATGCGGCGATGATGTCGGAGGCGGACACCACGCGCTGCTGACGTCCGATCTGGATGTTCAGGCGCGGCTCGTGACTTTGCTGAGCGCGGGTGGGCTGTGCGGCGCGCGCGATGGCTTGGGCGAGCCGTTCAGGCTCGATGGGTTTAACGAGGTAATCGATTGGGCTGCTGGCAAACGCTTCGAGCGCATGACCGGGATGAGCCGTGGTGAAAATGATCGCGGGCGGCACGGCCAACTGGCGTAACCGCTTCGCCCAACTCAATCCCGACTCGCCGGGCATTTCGATATCGAGAAACACCAGCTCCGGCTCAGACGCCAATGCCGCCTCAGCCTTTGCCACATGATCGGCCTCGCCCACCACAAGTACATCGGGATGCTCGGACAGCAACCGCCGCAAACGTGCTCGGGCCAGCGGCTCATCATCGACAATTAATACACGCATGGCGTCATCCTTTCCTCTTGTTCGTTTGCGAGCGAGGCAGCACCAGCTTGACGCGAAAATGCGCGTCGATCACACCGGTGCGCAAACTCGCACGGTCGGCAAACATCAACGCCAACCGATCACGGATATTCTGCAGGGAGATCCCGTTGCCGTCCCGGGCTGACGGCTGATCATCCATGATGACCGGATTATCGATCAACAGACTGACGGCCTGGTCACCCACCAGACATTCAATGCGAATGGTGCACGGCTCCGAACTGCGCTCCACAGCATAGCGCACGGCATTTTCCACCAAGGGCTGGATGGTCAGGATCGGCAACGTGATCGCCGGCAACGGATCTTTGGGCAATACCCACTCAACGACCAGACGCGGACCAAGGCGCCAGCGTTCCAATGCCAGATAGCGACGGGTCAGAGCCAGCTCATCGTCCAGACTGGCCGTATCGCCCGCGTGCAGGGCAGCGCGAAAAATCGAGGCCAGATCCAGAACCGCCGCTTCGGCTGCCTTGGGATCGGTATCGATCAGGGCCGCTACGGTATTGAGACTATTGAACAGGAAATGCGGACGAATGCGGGCATGTAGTGCATCCAGCTCCGCCTTGGTCTGCGCCGTCACCCGCCGGGTTTTGGCCCAATGCAGCGAGAAAATCCAGATCCCCATACCGCCGACCACCGAGGCAATCGCCTGATTGTGCAACAAAAAATCAAACTGGCTTTCGAATGGATTCCACCCCAATCGGGTCAGCGACTGATAGGCCAAAACGCTCATGATCGACGTGACGATAAGCAGAATAGACATGACCACCAACAACAACCAATGCCGAGGCAGGCGACAGAGGGGCTTTTGCAGCGCGCATAACACGCCGACCGTAATCAGTGTCACCCAAGCGACGAACCATGAGGTGGTGCCCAGACGAATCCAGCGGTCTTCGGATACGCCGGGGGCAATGGCCAGCAACAGCGCCAACCCGAATCCAAGTAATAGCGTAATCAGCAAGATGCGCGGCGTGCAAAACGCGGGCAACGCCATGATGACAGGAGGCTGCGGTGGAAATTGAGCGTCCCCAGACAGATGTGGCTTGGATTGATCTGATTTATCTGCGCTCATCAACGCTCCATGTCTGTGTTTTATCCGGCCGGTCTATCTCACCAACCCTCGGGTTAGATCATCAAAAGAAGGTCGCGCGAGGCTTGCGATATACTACGCCACCCTGTGAGATATTTTAACGAGTGACCTTCATGATCCGCCCCGATGAACAGACCGCCCCCAACCCAGCCGAACTGCCGACGACCAAACTCTGGGGCGGCCGTTTCGACGAACCCACCGATGCCTTTGTTGAAGCCTTCACCGCTTCCGTTGGTTTTGACCAGCGCCTGTTCCGCGAAGACATCGCCGGTTCGACCGCCCACGCAAAAATGCTGGCCAAGGTTGGCGTCCTCACCACGGCGGAATGCGACAAGATCATCGACGGGCTGAACGGCATCCTGCTCGACATCGAGCGCGGCGATTTTTCCTGGGTTGTGGCCTATGAAGACGTGCACATGAACATCGAGGCGCGTCTGATCGACCGCATCGGCGATGTCGGCAAGAAACTGCACACTGGTCGTTCACGCAATGATCAGGTCGCTACCGACGTGCGACTGTATCTGCGTGGCGCCATTGATCGTATCGAGCTTGAACTGACTCGATTGCGGGCGGGCCTGGTGGATTTAGCCGAGCGCGAAGCCGATACCGTGATGCCTGGCTTCACCCATTTGCAGGTCGCCCAGCCGATCAGCTTCGGCCATCACCTGCTCGCCTGGTACGAAATGCTGACCCGCGATGCCGAGCGGCTGGCCGACGTTCGCAAGCGCGTGAACATCCTGCCCTTGGGTTCGGCGGCGCTGGCGGGCACGTCTTACCCGCTTGATCGCGACTATGTGGCCGAACTGCTGGGCTTCGATGGCGTCAGCCGCAATTCGCTGGATGCCGTTTCCGACCGCGATTTCGTCATCGAATTCCTCTCAGCCGCCTCGGTGTCCATGATGCACCTGTCGCGCATGAGCGAAGAGCTGATTCTCTGGACCTCCGCCCAGTTCGCCTTCATCGATCTGCCGGATCGCTTCTGCACCGGCAGCTCGATCATGCCGCAGAAGAAAAATCCGGACGTACCCGAACTCGTGCGCGGCAAAACCGGGCGTGTGTATGGCGATCTGTTCGCGCTGCTCACCCTGATGAAAGGCCAGCCGCTAGCCTACAACAAAGATAACCAAGAAGACAAAGAGCCACTGTTCGATGCCGTGGACACCTTGATGGGTAGCCTGCGCGCCTTCGCCGATATGATTCCGGCCATCGAACCGAACCGCGAGCGGATGCGCATCGCCGCCAAGCAGGGGTTCTCCACCGCGACCGATCTGGCCGATTACTTGGTGCGTCAGGGCGTTGCGTTTCGCGATGCGCATGAAATTGTCGGTAAAGCCGTACGCCACGCCCAGAACGCCGGTTGTGATCTATCTGAATTGCCTTTGGCGCAATTGCAGGCCTTCTCGCCGAAAATTCAGGACGATGTGTTCGCGGTACTGACCCTTGAAGGCAGCATGGCCGCGCGCGACCTCACCGGCGGCACCGCACCGAATCAAGTGCGTATACAAGCGGCCGCCGCGAAAAAGGGACTGCAACGTTCGTAAAAAGCCCGCCATCTAACCGTCATCTCAAGCATTGCTTTGCCATTGCCCGCTCTTTGAAGTGGGCTTTTATTTTGGCTGAGCGACCACGCTTGCAAGGAACTGAGACATATCTTGCATTTGCTCGGGGCAAATCTGATGTGCCATTGTGTAGAAATGTGTTTCAACGCGCTTGGCGCCGGCAGCGTTCAACACATGCGTCATGCGTGCAGCCGAGGCAACGGGCACGACATCATCCTGCTCGCCGTGGCCGATAAAGATCGGCATCGATTTGCGGTCTTCCGGCAACATGAATTGATCCGCCGCCGGTAACTACGTGGAGAGCAACAAAACGCCAATCGGCGCACGCTTGACCGCACACGCTGCGCGCAAGGCGATCACCCCGCCCTGAGAAAACCCCGCCAGCACGCAAGGGGCGGTGCCAACCTTGGCATCGATCAGGGCCGCGATCCGCGCCACCGAGGACGCAATTCCCATCTCATCCACCGGCGCATCTCGATCCAGACCATAAATGTCAAACCAACTTGGCATAAGATAGCCGTTGTTGATCGTCACGGGCGCGACGGGCGCATCGGGTGCATGCACCGCGAATTTCCGCTCAGGCAATGCCGCATCTTCACCCAGACTCTCCCCAAGCATTCGACCAATGGGCGCAAGATCGTCGCCATTCGCGCCCAATCCATGCAGCAAAACAATGTGAACCGTGTGATCCCCTATCATCTGTTGCTCCGCAGAAAATTGAGTCAGTAAGCTTACCCCACCGCGAGTGACGCTGTGCTATACACTTTTGATTACGACACCGGAATCCATCCAAGGAGCACAACATGACCCCACCTCAAAAGACCCCCACGCAGGATGTGGGCGAATTTGATCATCGCGCCACGCGGCGCGACTTTGTATTCGGTGAATTGCACCGCAGCGATTTGCTGGCTGATCCTGTGCTCCAGCTCGAACAATGGCTCAACGCAGCCAAGGAAGCAGGCAATTTCGACGCCACCGCCATGTGCCTGTCCACGGCCACCAAGGAGGGTCGCCCCTCGGCCCGCTACGTTCTGCTCAAACATCTGGATACGCGCGGCCTGTGCTTTTACACCGACAGCCGCAGCCGCAAAGGGCAGGAGCTGGCCGAAAACCCGTTCGCAGCCCTCACCTTCTACTGGCCGGAAATGGATCGACAAGTGCGCGTAACCGGCCGGATCGAACGCCTGCCCGATGCAGACAACGAGGCGTACTTCAATCAGCGGCCCATCAAATCGCGGATTGCAGCGGTGGCCTCGCATCAAAGCCAACCAATCGAATCCAGAGCAGCGCTCGAAGAACGCTTCAAGGCAGTGGAAACGGAATTCCCCGAACAAAACGTACCCCGCAACCCGGCATGGGGCGGCTACCGCTTGATGCCGGATGAGTGGGAATTTTGGCAAGGGCGGCGCTCGCGTTTGCATGATCGTTTTGTCTACACCCCGGAAGGTGAAGGCTGGCAAGTGCAACGCCTGATGCCATGACCGACACGCCACAACACACCGCGATGGAGTCGAGCTGGCAAGCCCAGCTATCAACCGTACTGAACTCGGAACCCATCAACCGGCTGCGGGATTTTCTGCGCGAGCAATTACGCTGCGACACGCCGCTTCTACCGGCCAAAGTCGATTGGCTCAATGCCTTTACTGCCACGCCATTCGATAAAGTACGCGTTGTGATTCTGGGCCAAGACCCCTACCCCACGCCCGGCCACGCCCACGGCCTGAGTTTCTCGGTACGCCCCACAGTCCGGCCTCTGCCCAAGTCGTTGATCAATATTTTTCAGGAACTGCGTGACGATCTTGGCATTGAAAACACCTGCGGCGATTTAACGCCTTGGGCCGAACAAGGTGTATTGCTGCTCAATGCCGTACTCACCGTTCCGGCCGGGCAATCGGCTGGGCATCAAAACAAAGGCTGGGAAGTGCTGACCGATGCTGCCATCGAAGCGCTGGCCGCACGCGAGAAGCCGGTTGTCTTTGTGCTTTGGGGTGTGTTTGCGCAGAAAAAGCGGGCATTGATCGAGCCGCATAATCAAGACAAAAGACATCTGATTATCCAGAGCCCGCACCCTTCGCCGCTCTCAGCCTATCGTGGTTTTTTCGGCTCACGGCCTTTTTCAAAAATCAACGCATTTCTGGAAGAACGCGGCGAGCCGCCCATTGACTGGCACACCTGAACGCCAATCAAATCATGCCCAGCTCCGCCATCGAGGTGCAGCGATCACCTACGATCATATGATCGAGCAAACGAACGTCGATCAGATTGAGCGCATCGCGTAACCGCAGGGTGATCTCCCGATCAGCCGTGCTGGGTTCGGCAACGCCCGAAGGGTGGTTATGCGCCAGAATCACGGCCGCAGCGTTATGCCGCAACACCGCCTTGACGACCTCGCGCGGGTGCACCGCCGACTGATTAATGGTGCCGTAAAACAACCGCTCGAAGGCCAACACGCGATGACGCTGATCAAGAAACAGCACCGCGAATACCTCTTGCGCCGCATCACGCAACTGCGCCTGTAAATACCGGCGCGTAGCCTCCGGGCTGTCGATCACCGCACCTTCTGCCAGTTCTTCGGCGAAATGGCGTCTCGCCAATTCCAAAACCGCCTGAAGTTGCGCGAATTTGGCATCGCCCAATCCTTTGGCCTCTGTAAAGTCTCGCCGCGAGGCGTTCAGCAGACCACGTACACCACCGAAGTGCGTCAGTAAATCACGCGCCAAATCCACCGCAGAACGTCCGGCGACGCCGGTACGCAAAAAAATGGCGAACAACTCGGCATCCGATAACGCCCCCGCGCCCTGCTTGAGTAAGCGCTCCCTTGGGCGCTCATCTTCCGGCCAGTCCGTAATCGCCATGGGTACCCTCCGATTCGAACAATAAGAACTCGATCATAATCAGGTCACTGGTAAACGGACAGTCATTGGGGCGATATCGCGAGGATCTCTTTATAAATCAGATAAAAAAACGCGCCTGTTTAGGCGCGCTTGAGTCAGGAGAAAACAGGGCTTAGCTCTTGGTGCTGTCAGCCTTGTCTCCGTCTTTCTTGTTATCTTGCTTCATGTTGCCGCCGCAAGCACCGGCACCTCCGCAAGACATTTCAGCCAGTTGCATGGTGGATTGCTGAGCAGTCTGGCTGGCAAAAGGGGTTTGGCCCGCAGCAAAGGCGGAGCCTGCCAGTGCGGCAGCGGTAATTACGGTTGAAGCAAGCAGGGTTTTCCCAGCGGCACGAGTTTTCATAATCTACTCTCCCAAAGAAACAAAACATCTGAACACACCCACCCAACCTCTACGCAGACTGAGCGCGCATGCAGCAGCACAAACAACGCAAGTTGGAGTCGGCTAATCAACATTAGTTCATTGTGGCCACACTTTCCAATCTCGCCAGATCATCGTCGTTATGCTTCGGAGGCAAAATTCATCATCGGAACGCATCAAACGAATGATCAGGAGCAACGAGTCAAATCCCACACCGCGGGTTTCTTCGTGATTTGATAAACTGAACTCGACCCGCCTAGACGGCGGCGCGGCAACACGGAACCCTCCATGATCGACTTTCTACAAAACGGCCTCGATGCCATTATTTTTGGGGTGCTGGGTTTGATGAGCCTGATTCTTGTTTGGCTCGGCATCGAACGACATCTGTTCTATCGCCGAGTCGATCTGGCGCAATATACTGAGCCGGAGTCGCTGAATATCGCGCTCACCCACAACCTGACGACGCTCTCGTCCATCGGCGCTAATGCGCCCTATGTCGGGCTTCTGGGCACCGTCCTCGGTATTTTGCTGACCTTTCATCAGCTGGGGACGAGCGGACAAATCGCCGCCAACCAAATCATGCTGGGATTGGCGCTGGCATTGAAGGCCACCGCGCTCGGGCTGGTGGTCGCCATACCGGCGATTCTGATCTACAACGGTTTTTTGCGCCGAATCGATGTATTGACCGCGAGATGGACCCGCATGCAACGCGAACGCACGGGGCAGTGAGGCGAGCATGCGCCGGTTCGATCAAATCAATGTCATCCCGTTCATCGACATCATGCTCGTGCTGCTGGCGATCGTGCTGACGACCGCCACCTTCATCGCGCAGGGGCAAATTAAGATCAGCCTGCCCGAGGCCCAATCCGCCGCACCGGCCAATGGCGAACCGGCTATCGTCATTACGCTGAATGCGGCTGGTGATGTTTTCGTCGATGATCAGGTCACCACGCTCGATGCGCTCAACGCGAAGCCGGATACGTTGAAAAAAGACCAGGCCATTGTGTTCCGAGTCGATAAAAAAACGGCTTTCGGCCAGTTTGTCGCCGTGATCGACGCGCTGAAAAGCCGCGGTCTGGATCATCTGACCATCCGTACGACTTCCGCTTCTGATGCCACGCCGCCGGCATGAGCCCATCTCGCACGGGATTTGTTATTTCGGCCCTGCTGCACGCCGCGCTTGTTGGCGTTGGGCTTTATTTTTGGCTCAAACCGACACCGCAAACCGATGGCAGCAAGGAAGTCGTCGTGCCCGTATCGCTGGCCTCTTTTGCGCCCGCCACAGCAAAGCCAAGACCGCAGCCCACCGAGCCGGCGCAAAAACCCATTGATAAGCCAGAACCAGAAGAGGATGAGCCGCTAAACCCGTCGCCCGGCGCCAAACCTGAAGCAGAGCAAATCCAAAAGCCAGAACTCAAACCAGAACCTAAGCCTAAACCTGAGCAAAAAAACGTAGCGAAGAGCGTTTCAACGCCAAAGCCCAAACAGACGCATCAGTCAGCGCCACCAAAGCCCCCCGCGCCGAAAGTGCATAAGACGCCAGCGGCACCTCATCCGACAGCCAGTGCGCCCCGCATGCAGCCGTCAACAGAGCAACAGCCAGAAAGGCAGGCCGAGTCGGCTCCACCGCAAAATCCGGCGCCAGACGGCACGACGCCCGATGAGCTTGACCAGATCAGATTGCAGTATCAATCGGCGCTGGCCGAAGCCATTGAACGGGAAAAATTCTACCCATCACTGGCGCGACGGTTGAATCAGCAAGGCTTGATCCGAGTCGGTTTCACCGTGCTGGCTGATGGCCGCATCACGAATATTCACCTGGTGGAGCCTTCTGCCGCCACGGCGCTGAATCAAGGCGCGATCGAGGCCATCAAGCGCGTCGGGCAATTCAAGCCCATACCGCCCGCACTGGGCATACAGTCGATGGACTTGAACATCAGCCTGATTTACAAGCTGCGTTGATCTTTCTTTTTGCCATTCTTTTCATTGGGTATGCATTTTTCAGGATCAGGGTTTTTGGCGCAGGCTTCGGCCAGCTCGATTCCCTGCTGAAAGTAGTACGGATAGAAATCCTGCACGGTCACCCCATTGATCGGATCGCCGATTTCCTTGCCATCCGGCCCGAAGAACGCAACCACAGGCACCAGATGAACCCCCATCCGGTCGGCGAAATGCCGATTGCTTTCTTCTTTGCCATCACGATCCAGAATGGAACCCTCGGCATCGATTTCGATTCGACGGACGATGATTTTTCCTTGATAGGCCGGATCATTCACCATGGGCTGAATAAAATTTTCATCCACCCACTGACAATAACCGCAATAACTGGCATGAATGAACAGCAGCATCGGAATTTTGCGCTCCTTCATGCCCGCCAGATCACGGGAAACATCACTCAGGTTTTCCATAAAGGGCAGGTCAATCGACACCGGCGGCGGCGTTTCTCCCGCGGCAACCGGCGTCCGTGCCTGAGCAAAGACCTGCGGTGTGAAAAGGCCGCACAACACCGCCAAGGCCAACAGTCGCACAACAAGAAAACCTCGACGCATAAATTACTCCCGCTCAACCATTTTGTTTGTGTGACGATTATAGTCACTCCGAGCCAGAACATCCCGCCCAGAACATCCCATCGATGGCCGTTCTTGGGTACCATAGAGCCCACTGTTTACTGGAGAAAAACCCATGACGCCTACCGCCCCTTCCGTTGATCTGATTCGCATCGCCACGCGTGAAAGCCCACTGGCGATGTGGCAGACCGAGTTTGTGGCGGACGAATTGCGGCGATTGCACCCGGGACTTCGGGTAGAGCTGGTGAGCATGACCACGAAAGGCGATCAGCTTCTCGACAGCCCGCTCGCCAAGATCGGCGGCAAGGGCTTGTTTGTCAAAGAGCTGGAGCTGGCGCTCATGGATGGCCGCGCGGATATCGCCGTGCATTCCATGAAAGACGTACCCATGCGCTTCCCCGATGGGCTGGAACTGATCGCCATCCTTGAGGGTCATGATCCCCGCGATGCCTTTGTTTCAAACGAGTACGAATCGCTGGCCGCCCTCCCAGCCGGCGCGGTGGTCGGTACCTCAAGCCTGCGACGGGAAACCCAGATCCGCTCGCGTTATCCGCAGTTGGAAATCAAAATGCTGCGTGGCAATATTCAGTCACGCATGGCCAAACTCGACCGCGGAGATTACGACGCGATCATTCTCGCCGCCGCCGGCCTCAAGCGTATGGGCTACGATGCCCGCATCCGTGCCGAACTGAGCCCGGAAGAATCACTGCCCTCTGTCGGTCAAGGCGCACTGGGCATCGAGGCACGGTCGGATGATGCCGCCATCCACGCCCTTATTGCACCACTGATTCATGCCGCAACCACCACCCGCGTGTTGGCTGAGCGTGCGTTTAACACCCGTTTGAACGGCGGCTGCCAGGTACCCATCGGCGGGTATGCCATGTTGCAGGACGACGGCAATCTGTGGCTTCGCGGCATGGTCGGGCGCCCGGATGGCACGCTCACCCTTCGCGATGAAATCACTGGTGCGGCGACTGAAGGCGAAGCACTGGGCGTTGCACTGGCTGAACGGATGCTGGCCGCGGGGGCTGACAAAATCCTGGCCGAAGTCGGTATTCATGCTGATCCGGCCTGATCTCACCTGACTCATCATCATTTCAAACCATGTGTACCATCAACCCCACAACGAAGAAACGATGACCAGCGGCTCGCCACTCACCATCGGATTGACCCGCCCCGATGGTGCCAATGACGAACTGGCCAAAGCCATATCGAGCCTGTTGCCAGATGCAACCTTGCTCAACTGGCCACTGTTAACTTTCGCGCCGATACCCGAGCGACAAAAAGCACTATCTGCCATGGCTCGCATTACCGCAGGTGACTGGGCCATCTTCGTCAGCCCACGTGCCGTTCGTTTCGCCCATGATCTGCACGATCTCACCGCATTACCCGGTCTTCATTGGGCCGCCGTGGGCGATACAACGACTGCCGCCATCCAATCTCTATTTTCAGACCCGCCTCAGGTTCATCGCCCGTCCAGCACTCAGGATTCCGAAGGTCTGCTGGCCAGCCTGCCGATCGAGGCGATGCGTGGACACACCGTCTGGCTGTTCCGTGGCCAGACCGGACGCGAAACGCTGGCAGACACCCTGAGGCAGAACGGCATTACCGTCATCCCCGTTCCGGTGTACCGCCGAAACTGCACCCGTCGGCCGGCGCATTTGTCGGCTTTACCCTCGACCTGGGTGATCACCGCACCCGAATCGCTCCGATGCCTGCGCCAGCTGGCCGACACCTTGGAGTCTGCCGAAGATCGCGCGAGACTGTTACACTGCAACCTCGTTGTCATCAACGCACGAACAGAAGCCCGCGCGCGGTCGCTGGGCTTTACAGGAGCCATCGTGCGTGCCGAAGCCCCCGATGATGCGGCCTTGGCGCGTGCTTGCGTCGTTTTCAAGCAGGATTAGCGCATGACCCAGAAAAAACAGCATCCCGATGCCCCGCCCATTCCGGCAGAAGATATTTCGCCTCAAATGCAAGAAGCCAATGACGTTATCGACGAGGGCGCGCCGATGCCACCGGAGGAAGCGGCTGTTGTCGTTCGTCGCGCCTATGGCTACTGGTTACTGACTTTGTTCATCGTTTTCACCGGCTCGCTGGTCAGCGCCTCCTGGTACGGCTGGAAACTATTCCAGACCAATGCAGGCCGCTTGGACAGCCTGATGGCGACCCAGCACACGGATCAACGGACGCTGAGTGAGTCTCTAAAGGACACTCAAGGCAAACTGGCACAGTTGAATGAACAACTGACGGCCCAAGAGAAAAAAACGGGCGCGCAGCTTGCCCAAACCCAAACAGAAACTCAGCAGGCAACGAAGGCACTGCAAGGCCGATTGACTGCGGTCGAGAAGAATCTGGCTGGCATCCAAAACCGTCTGGGGCAGGGCGAACGCGCCTGGAAGGCTGCTGAAATCGGTTTCCTGCTTACCCGTGCTCAGGAACGCCTGAGTATCGCTCAGGATCCTGCCGGAGCGGCTGTTGCACTCAAACTGGCCGATCAGCGTCTGGCCGCACTCGCCCTGCCGCAGACCTTGCCTGTTCGGGCAGCAATCAGCGATGCGCTGGTTGGACTGCGCAAAGCAGATGATTTTGATGCCGTCGGCATGGCACTGAGCCTGCGGCGCGCGGCAGAAAATATCTCAAACTGGCCATTGATCGGCACCCAACCTGAGTCCACCGCAACAGCACCCAAGGTCGCGACTGCGGCAGAAGGCACGGCGAGCAACAGTTCAGCAACCGAGCCTTGGTATATTCGCTGGCCGCAGTTCGTCTGGCACCCTGTTTCCGAATGGTTCAGCCGACAATTCACGTTGACCCGCAGCGACGAACCCGTCAAGGCGAGCGCGCGCGTCAGCGACGATCGTGAAACCCGACTCTGGCTGACGGCAGTCCGCGAAGGTCTGCTCTCGCGCGACATGCACCGGTTGATGCCGTCCATCGTCGAGGCACAAGAATGGATCGCACAGCATTACGCGACCGATGCCCCCGACGTCCATCACACGCTGGCAGAACTCAAGCGAACCCAGGATTTCTATGCGGGTCGCCAATGGCCGAGCTTCGCTCCCATCTTCAAGGCTTGGGCTGCGGCAGGCATTGAAAATACGGCACCAACAGCGCCACACACACCGGAGGTGCAGCCATGAAACGTTTCGTGCTGATCCTGATTATTCTGGTGCTGGCTGCTGGCGCAGGCTTCTATTTCATCCGTGACCCGGGCACAGCCGACATCGCGCTGCTGGGCTGGGATCTGCAAACTTCGGCTTTGGGCCTTCTGGCGTTGATCATCGTTGGATTTATTGTGCTGGCGATCATCTGGCGCGTCATTTCCGCCGTGCTGAAACTCCCCTCACTCTGGCGTCGACGATCCGCTCGTCAGAAACAACAAGCCGCCGACGAACAGGTCCTTCGCGCCTGGGCAGAACTCGAACGGGGGCGCTTCTCTGTGGCAGAAAAGCTGGCACGCACGCGCCTGAATGAGGCCAGCCTACCGCCGCTGAATTACGTCATCGCGGCAGATGCGCTCATGGCCCAAGATGAAACCGCTGCCACGCTCAGCCTGCTGGACGAAGTACGCGCTTCTTTTCCACGATTTGCCGATTTCCTCTCCCTGCACATTGCCAATCGCTTCCGCCAACAGAAAAACTTGGCGCCGGCACTGGAGCTGCTGCAATCGCTGGCGGCAGCCCACCCTAAGGACGAGGCCATCGTCTGTGCCTTTGCCGAAACGCTGTTCGAAGCAGCGGACTGGGAAAAATTGCGGACGCTAATGCCCGCATTGCGGCGTTTGAAGTGGTCCGGCCTCACGGAACAGGACGTTCAACGCTATGACCGCGCCGTGTACGGCGGGCTGATTCAGGAGGCGGCGCGCCATAAGCAAACCGCCGAATTGGCGGCGATATGGAATGATGCACCGAAAAGTCTTCGCCAGGATGACCTCATGCTCGCCTCGCTGGCGAACTCTTGGCTGACGTTAGGGCAGCCCGCCGAGGCTGAACGCATATTGGAAACAGCACAGGATCAGCAGTGCACACCCGCATTGTTACATCATTGGTTGGCGTTACCGCCCGCTGATCCTGCTCGTGCAATCGCACGCTTCAACCATTGGGCCGGCCAAAGCACTTGCCAGCCAGATAAGAAACTTCTCGCCTATGCCAACGCACGGTTGGCGTGGTTAAATGACGACACCGAAGGAGCCAAACAGGCCCTCGCCCCTGTCTTGGGCGATCACCCCGATATACCTAGCCTCAAACTGGCGGCACAAATAGCGGAACATGAGCGCGACAGCACGCAAGCCGTGATGTATTACACCAAAGCATTCGAACTGATGGATATGGAAAAGTGAGCGGGGTATAGCAAGCGTTATGCTGAATCTATCTCGGCTTGGTTGTAGTCGCGCAGCCCATCGACCGCGATGAACAACTTACCGCTTAGAATGCGACATTTCTGTACGATTCCGGCCATTTGATTTGGCTCGATACAGGGCCTCATCGGCCCGGGCCATCACGCTTTCAATCGTTTCACCCGCACCGAACTCGGCGACACCGCAGGATAAGGTGATTTTCAGCGGCGTGTCCTTAAAGCGGAAAGCAGTGCCCGCCAGCTTTTCCCGAATGCGCTCCAGCACGACGAACGCTTGCTGTAAGTCTGCTTTCGGCAGCACCATCACAAATTCCTCGCCTCCATAGCGCGCGACCATGTCCACATCGCGGATCAACTGACTCAATGTCTTCCCAACGACGTGCAAGGCCTTGTCGCCCGCTTGGTGGCCGAAGGTATCGTTAACACGCTTGAAATAATCGACATCCCAAAGCGCTAGGCATAAAGGTGTTTTCTCACGCTGCATCCGGGCCGCCTCGAGCGCTACACGCTCATCGAAGGCCAAACGATTCGGCAATCCGGTGAGAGTATCACGCAACATTTTCTGTGTGCTGGCAACCAGTTGCTCGTGCAGCACCACACGCGATGCTTCGAGCTTAGCGATGCGCTCACGCATCTGGTTGTTTTCCAACTCGACCGCGGCAAGACGCTTATCTTCCATCTTGCGAAACGTATCGATCTGCTCGCTGATCCGTGCCACTCGCTGACGAACGACACGCTTTAGTTCATCCAGATCGGTCGCATCGGAAACGGTACGATCAATGTGCGACACCTGCTCGGTAACCGCGTTACCCAAGGCTTCCTGAACCTTGCGTTGCGTCTCGATATCGCCGAGGTTGGCGAGCGTGTGTTGATCGATTTCGGACAAGGCTTCCGTTAGCTGCCGCAGGAACTCGGTCAACTCGTTTTTTTCATTTTCGAGCGCGCGACGCATGTCGTTGATTAGCGTGGCCGCACGATCGATCAAGATGGAATTCAGGGTCTTGTCTTTGGGATTATTCAAAATAGCCAGGAGCTTTTCGCGTCGGCCCTCCATCGACTCGGTGAAGGCCACCCGTTCCAGTAACAGCGGAAGAAAATCCCGAACGTCCACACGCTCGGCCGCTTCGTCGTTACTCAACGCCTCTTCGCGATCCGGGGTCGGATCACCTGCTTCGATGGCTCGAATGGCTTCGGCCAGATGCTCGATTCCCGGTTGAATGCGGGCCACAGGCAGCGGTCCATCACCGATCTGGCGCATGAGATCGCGCAGCGCCTGACTCTCTTTGGCCAGAGTGGGATACGCTTTATCCACCGCAAACAAAACTCGGTTAAGCAGGCTACGCAACAAACTCTGCTGGAGTTGCTCGCTGGTTTCAAGCGAACTGAACTCATCCAGCAACTGTTCGTATTTGGCGCGGTAATCCGTTTTTGCCGAGTCGTTCATCGGTAATCCCTAAGCCGCTCAGGAGGCCTTCGACGATAAATAATGGTTGGAAACAGGCGGTAATTTAATCTGCATCGACAGGGGCGCATGATCCGATACACCATAGGTAAGCGCATCCACGGATTCAATCTCGATATTCTCTGAAACCAGAATATGGTCAATCGCGCGTTTGGGTTCCCAGCTGGGGTAGGTCAACGGTGGGGCAAACGGCAGTTTAAGACCCGCTTCCAAACAGAGCCGTTGCAGATCGCGATTATTGGGCGTGCAGTTGAAGTCGGCCATCACGATATTGACGCCATCAAACTCCCGGCAGCGCGCGATCAGGCGATCTAGTTGCGCTCGTCGAGCCCGATCACTCAAAGAAAGATGGCTTACCTGGACCCGCACACGCTGCCCATACCAGTCGAAGTCGGCCAGAACGACACCTCGGCCTGGAATCCGTGCGGGCAAGGCATAACGCTCGATATGATAAGGTTCGACCCGCGAGAGCATACCCAGCGCATGTTGCCCCCAGTGCCCCAGGTCGCGATTGATGCGCGTCGCCCAGAACGGCATGTTCGAGCGCATCGCCAAGTATTCGATCTGATTCAAAAAATGACTGCGCAGCGAACCGCCATCGGCTTCCTGCAAACCGATAAGATCGAACTGACTGAGTAACTGCGCAATATGATCGAGATTCTGCATCCGTTTCGGAAAGGGCAGCACATGTTTCCACCCATTCAGCACATAATCACGAAAGTTGCGGGTGCCAATACCGGCCTGAATGTTATAAGACAATAGCCGCAATGGACGCAACGCATGGGTGGATGGCACCTCGGATGGCTGCTCACCCGCTTGCGACGCCGGATTTCGAGATGGAACGACCCGATACTCAGGCATCAACTTGTCCTTTTTGCGCAATGCTCATCACGATTTGGCCTTCTTCTCCGCTTCAATCTTGGCGATAAGCGCATCGACGATCGGCATCATGGCTTCATTACTTCCCGCCATATCGCCGGTCACCAGATACTTGCCATTGACTAGCATCGCTGGCACACCGGTCACACCTGCATCTTGAGCGACAACGCCCGCTTGACGCACGGCATTATCGACACCAAAGGAATCGTACATTTGCAGGAATTTGTCCCGATCGACTCCTAAATCCGCATACATATCGGCAATCTGGTCGCGGGTCACCGGACGGATGTGCTTGACGTGGATGTCGTTGAACACCTTCAAGTGCGTCTGGGGTAAAACACCCATGAATTTCGCCGCATAAAAGGCTTTGGTCAGCGGCACCCAGCCAGGGGTCAACGGAACAGCATACGGTTCGAAGTCCACATTAGCCGGCAATGTTTTGCGCCATGCCTCCAGTGGGTGCTCAAGATGGAAGCAATGCGGGCAGCCATACCAAAACATCTCCTGCACGAGAATCTTGCCATCAGATGGGGGCGTCTCATCGGTAATTACGGCGCGATAGTTCACGTTTTCTTGTAATGTCACCGGCTCGGAAGAGCCTGCTGAGGGTGCCGCCTGAGTCATGGGTGAAACAAGCAAAGCACCCAACAACCCCAGTCCGAGCCAACGACGCAACAAAAAGCTCAACCGGAAAAAACCCGAAAACGACATACGAAACTCCTCTTTTTCACACACGATGAACCGGCCCTATTCAAATGACCGGACCAGCTTATCCACTCAAACGATTGTACGGCATAGACACTAAAATTGAGCGAGCGTTCGTCCTTCGTCATAAAAAACCCCGCTTGAGCGGGGTTTTATCTCGAACGATGTTACGAACTCAGAGCTTGCCGTACGAATGCAGGCCGGAGAGGAACATATTCACACCAAGGAAAGCAAAGGTAGTCACCAACAATCCGGCAACTGACCACCAGGCCATGGCGGTACCGCGCCAGCCTTTGCTCAAGCGCAGGTGCAACCAAGCGGCGTAGTTCAACCAGACGATCAATGCCCAAGTTTCCTTTGGATCCCAGCTCCAGTAACCACCCCAGGCTTCGGCCGCCCACATAGCGCCGAGAATTGTTGCGATGGTAAAGAAGGCAAAACCCAACGCGATCGACTTGTACATGATGTCGTCCATCACCGCCAAGGAAGGCAGGCGATCGTTGACACCATCACCACCCATCTTCTCCTTGATGAGGTAGGCAACGCCGACCATCGCGGAGATGGCGAAACTGCCGTATCCGATGAAGTTCGCCGGTACATGGATTTTCATCCACCAGCTCTTGAGTGCGGGCACCAATGGCTCGATGGTATTGGCGGCCTGCGCGAACTGGTACCACATCAGGAAGGCCAGCGCAGCGGTCACCACCGTCATCACGAAACCGCCGAGTGCGCGGGTCTGGTAGCGGCGCTCGTAGTACAGATACAATAATGAGGTGAACACACTGAACACCACGAATACTTCATAGAGATTACTGACCGGAATGTGGCCGTAATCGAAGTTGATCAGGTACGACTCGCGCCAGCGGGCAAAGAAACCGATAAAGCCCATGGCAATACCGCTCCAAACCAACGCACTGCCCACTTTCTCGACGAACGCGGATCGACGCCACATTCCGAAGAAATAGGTGGGCATGGCCAAGGCAAACAGCGTCACCATCCACATGGTAGCGGCCGGGCTGGACAGGAAAAACTTCAAGAAGAAATGACCTTCTTGAATCTCGTGCAGCTTGACACGCCCTACCGCCTCGCCGCCCGGGGCAAACAGACCGTATTGATACATCGTGAACAGGGAGACGACCGCCACCACGCCCACGAGCCAGCGCGTGGCGGGCCAGAGCCAGCCCAGAAAGCTCGCGCCGATGGCAAAACCGAACAGCATACCGATCTGAGGGCCCCAGAGGTATTCGCGGTAGTGGTAATAGACGAACACGGCCGCAGCCAGCGCGATCAGGGTGTAGAGAACATCTACGATCCCGATGCGTCGACTCGGTGATTTGTTCAGCTTAAGCGATGCATCGAGCATCGGCATCATGTGTTCTTTAGGCACAGACATTTCAAGTAACTCCTAAAATCGGAAACAATTCGAGCCACATGGCTATCGGTTAACCCGGCAGGACGGCGTCGTGCTATGCCGGTCTTTCACTCTCTGAAGGTTTCGACTCCGTAGCGGCCATAAGTTCACTGCTGAACACCGCAAAATCCTTGTCAAAATCAATGTTTTTACGAATATCGGACCCGGCAAGCAAAATTCTGGTGCCCTTATCTTCAGGTTTCAGCAATACCCATTGCCGACGGTAGTGAATGTAAAAATTCATGAAAATACCGAGAACAAGCATGATCGACCCGATGGTAACCCAGATGGCACCCGGCGCACGGGACACTTCGAGACCAGTAGACTGGATCTGCTCAAAACTCCTAGGCTGCACAAAAATGGGCGAACCGTAGGCTGGCAAGGCGGAGATGGCATCCATGGCATCATCAAAGAATTTAGCATCTTTATCGGTAAATTCTTGCTTTCCATCCTGGGCTGCCAATGTTTCCAGGAAGGCACGCTCAAGCACGGAGCGAACTACACTGATCGATGCTTGTTCTGCCTTTTTCTTGGCATCCGGGCTTAACTTGCGTTGAGCCAGCGCCGTTTCGATTTTCTCCTGCATGGCAGGGAAACCCTTTTGAACAAAGATGTGGACCAACTCGGCAATCGACGCGCTGGCCGATTGTGTCACCTCCTGACTGGACAGCGTGCTCTTGCCATCGATAGATGCACTCACGTCACCGATCAAGCTCGCAGCGATCTGCTGCATTTTCGCCTGATTAGACAACGTAGCCAGGTACGCCATAAAAGTGTCAATCGATCCTTTTTGATCGGCTGGAACGTACAAATATTGCTCTTGACCGCCAATACTTCGCTTCACGCCACTCAGGAAATACTGATGGCCCTTGAAGCTAATCGGCAGGAAGTAGTTCTGGTATTCAATGGCTTCACCCGCTGCGTTACGCAGCTTGAACGTCACCGATGGGCCATAGTTCTTCTGGTGCACCACGCCTTTATCATCCATCACCGGATTGATGTTGTACATCCTGAAATCGGTGAATTCGAGCTGATAATTTTGGTTATTGAAATCAAAGCGTTTTTTGTCGAAAACGGCTGAATCGATGGGCTGTGCAACACCGGCTTTGCCTGACAATTGCCAAGCTTCCATCTTCAATTTCGTTCCGCCATCGCCGAAACTCGACTGAAAAATGTTGTACCCCATGTAGTGAAGCGGGTGATTGACTTCGATGGTCTTGGTGATTTCCTGTCCCGTTTCCTTGTTGGTCAAGGTCACGTTCGACATATACGACTTGGGCATGCCGGTGTCGTAATGCTCGATGGCGAATTTATTTACAAATATCTTGAACGGCAGGTTCTGAACAACGTATCCATCCTTAAGGCCGATGAACACCACATCGCCCCATTTGTGTTCTGGAATGTTCACCGTTCCACGGAACGCCTGCAAGCCACCAACAGGGATCTTACTTATGGACGGCACTTCACTGACGGGAATATTGGCGGTTTCAACCTTGACCATGCCCAGCGTATCCATCAGCTTGAGCTGCATTTTGCTGTCGAGCAGACCACCGAGCAGAATCACGATAATCCCAAGGTGCGTCAGTACGTAACCGATTCGGTTCATACCCCCTTTGCGCCCGGAAATCAGAATTTCGTGCGGCTGGGTCTTCACTCTACTTTTGAATCCCGCCCGCTCAAGGAGCGCCTGTATGGGTGCGACCAGCGACTCGGGTTTGGCATCCGATTTCATATCCACCTTGTGCGCAAAGGCACGAAGCGACTTTTCCTGGGCATTCAGGCGGAAACTACGGATATCACGCATGAACGCGGGCGCATTGCGTGCCACGCATGATGACGTAGACGCCACCAGAAACAGCAGGATGGCGACAAACCATGTGGCAGAGTACACATCGTATAAAGACAGGTTACGGAATACGGCAAACCAGAACGGCCCGAACACATCCAGATAATTATTGAAGGATTCGTTCTGCTTGAGCACCGTGCCAATGACTGAAGCGATGGCCAGAATCACAAGAAGCGTGACCGCGAGGTTCATCGACGTCAGCCAAAGCAGGATGCGCTTGGTAACACCCTGCGATCGCACTTTAGCGGTGCTCGGTTGGTCACCTGCCGACTTGGGCGGGTTCAGCTCAACTGATTGGGAGGTATCGGACATGCGCAGCCTTTAAAAAATGGGATAGGTAATCGTTGTTCTTGGTTGCCCCAACCGCGGGGTGTATAGCTAAGAAGAGTTTTTCGAGTGGCGATTGAGGCACAAGTTCCCGAGTCCAACGGTCGAGTATTTAAAAAAATAGGCATCCGAGCGGTCGGAGCACCGGCGGACGCAGTTCGTTTGCGGCAAAATCAAACAAAAACTAACGGAAAGTTGCGATATGTTGAGCCACGTCCTTGATGTCATCGTCGCTCAACTTGCTGGCAATACTGACCATGATGCTTGCGTGCTCAGTTTTGCGCTCATCCTTGCGATACGCTATTAGTGATTCCGTAATGTACTGCGGCGTCAAGCCACGAAGCGCAGGAAATCCAGCCGGCTGATTGCCCTGCCCTTGTGGCCCATGACAGGCTGCGCAGGCTGCCACTGTGTTCGAGTGGCCGCCAAATTTCCATAAATGCGCACCGGGGATGGAATCTTCTGTCGATGCCGCTTTCACCACTCTTTTCTGTGCAGCGAAATAGGCAGCCAAATCCAAGATTTGCTGGTCAGTCAATGCCTTGGCTTGTGGGCTCATCAGGGCATTAACGCGATTGCCGTCACGGAAGGCGTGCAGTTGTTCCGCGATATAACCAGCCGGCTGACCCGCGATGGAAGGAAACGTGGGCACCATGCTATTGCCATCGGCACCATGACAGGCGGCGCATGTTTTACTGGCCTCGAGCCCAGCTTCCACATTACCACCCGCCAGAGCAACAGCGGTTCCCGTCAACGTGATGCCTAAACCAAGCACAATAGGCAATGCGGCACGACGGAACAAAAGCGCCACGACGGGCAAACGCGATGAACTCAAACCTGATCGACTCATGGGGCACCTGTTCTAAAGTCTATTCGGAAAACGTCCGGCCTCACGGCACCGGAAACCGAGCACACGCCGACCTGGTGGGCGGCAAATTCGTCGCGGCACACGCCCCGACCCAAACTGTGAAACAATGTCACGCAACTGTGACCCTGCCCACTAAAACATACTCAGTTTAGCAGCGATAAGCCCGGGGCGGGATTCGGATTGATCAATACCCCTCTAGACGGGGTTTATTTATACCTGCAAGTAAGCCGCGCGACTGTTACCGCGCGGCGCGTTCACGACCCGGAGCCGGATGTAATGATGGATTTTAGAACAGCTTATTTCATCAAAAGCGCTCCGTCGCCCAAAGAACTGACGGCCGACTTTGGCGCAGAAGTAGCGTTTGCCGGGCGTTCAAATGCCGGAAAATCGACCGTACTCAACGCGCTGGTCGGACAAAAAAGCTTGGCCAGAACATCCCGCACGCCCGGTCGCACGCAGTTGATCAACCTTTTTGGCCTAAGCGATGAAAGCCGCCGACTGGTGGATTTGCCGGGCTATGGCTACGCGAAGGTGCCTGAAGCCATGCGGCGACGCTGGGGCGAGGCACTGGCCGCCTACTTTGCCGAACGCCGTTCTCTGGCTGGCGTCGTTGTCATTATGGACATTCGCCACCCACTTAAGGAAACCGATCGCCAGATGATCGAATACGCACAGGATCGACAGCTACCGGTGCTGTGCTTGCTGAACAAGGCCGACAAACTGAGTCAAAACGAAATCAGTAAAACCGTTTTTGCCCTCAAAAAAGAGGCATCACTTGCAGCCGTCCATTGGCTGCCTTTTTCCGGCTTGCGCGGTAGCGGGGTTCCCCAGGCCCGCACTATTCTGGATGAATGGCTGAACTCTGGTGGCCTACCATTTCCCCCCGAACTGTCGCTGGAACAGAACGACAATCAAACCGCCGACTCGCCATCACGGCCCACACAGCCCGGCGGCGATTAATAATATTTTGATTTTTTAATACACCCGCAGAAAGTCTGATTCCACGCAAAAATCGTTTTCATTTATCCTTGATTGTTACACGAACATTTCAGTTCGGCACAGGACAGCCGCGCTTGATCGGGCGAAACGACGCGTCCGATACGATCCAGGCAAAACGCGTTTAAGGAAGTTGACATCAATGGGGCGATGGTTACGTTCGATTCGGCTACTGATCGTGGGCGCCGCCCTAGCGGTTTCCGTTCTGGTTGCCGTCGCCATGTATTGGGCCACCACCGGTGTTTTCGAACGCACGGTGCGTCAATCTGCCGTTGATATGTCAGCCTCGCTGGCCGACGGCACCTTCAATGCAATGTATCAGATCATGCGGCAGGGATGGTCCCGGGCGCAACTCGACGAATTTCTGAAAACGATCCGTGCCCAAAGCAATGATTCCAGTGCCCGCATCGAGTTATACCGCGGCAGCAAGGTGATTGCGCTCTTTGGACAGATTGAACAGCCTGATCCAGACGCCCTGGTGCTATCTGCTTTTGCCACAGGCAAAACCCAGACACAAATGCACAATGGGATGATTCGGTATGACCGCCCCCTGATCGCCGAAGCGCAGTGCCTGAGATGCCATACCAACGCCAAGGTGGGCAATGTGCTGGGTGTGCTCTCGATCGCGCAATCTGTTGGTCAGATCACGACAAAGGCACACAATGAGCTTGTCAGCAAGCTGCTGATTATCATGCCGATTCCCCTGCTGGCTGCGCTGATGATTGCGCTATTGCTGGGGCGGCGGATGGGGCGCTCGATTGCCCGACTGAAGAATTCGATCAGTTATCTCGACCGGGTGGAAGATTTGGCGCACATCCGCTTCAGCGATGCGCACACTGGGTTTTCGGAACTCGATGATGTGCTGATCGAAGTCGATGGCTTAACGGACAAAATACGGCATCTAGCAGTTGATCGGAATTTGCTGGAATTTGAAATCCACCTGCTCGAACGGTTTGTCATCACCTCGGATGTGGTGCGGGACTGGCGCCGCTACGTGCGCGATCTTCTTAAAGAAATCAACACGGTTCAGACGGTTCATGGCGTTTTTACCGCTTTTGCGGTTGGCGACCGACCCGCCAATGTTGAGCTATTCTGGTTCGACACCATCAACGAGACGGTCGCTGCAAGCATGAGCCAGCGGGTTAAGTTAATTGTGGGGGAAACCCTGGGGCAGGTTGCTACCGACTTTATCCCCCGCCAGCACAGTCTGGACCCATCCGGCAGGCCCACTCTCGAAAACGCGCGGCAGCTGGATCTGCGCACCAAAGAGATCACCATGGACAACCCGTCCATTCACGGCTTGGTCGGTCTTATTCTGCCCAACACCCAAAACCAGTCTCAGGTCGAGCGCCTCTTGGTCGAGTCGATTCTTTCCACCATGCTCAACGTGGTGGGCTCGGTGCGCGCCATTGAAAAGCATACCGAGGATCTGGAGTTTTACGCCACGCGCGATCCGCTGACACAGATGTATAACCAGCGCATGTTCTGGTCGCTACTGGATTATGAAATGGATCGCGCGCAGCGGCACGGCTACTCGTTTGGCTTGTTTGTCATTGATATCGACGATTTCAAAGTCGTCAACGACAGCTACGGTCACACCTTCGGTGACACTTTCCTGTGCAAGGTATCCGAGTGCCTGCACGATGCCTTGCGCACCGGGGACATCCTCGCGCGCTATGGTGGCGATGAGTTCACGGCCATTCTCCCAGAGGCAGGAGAGAAGGAATGCATCATGGTGGCCGACCGGCTGCTGGCCCGAATACGAAATTTGTCGATGAAAACACCGGATGGACATTCGGTCGGGGTTTCATTGTCTATCGGTATCGGCATCGGCCCGACACACACCGACTCGGCCCGCGGCCTGTTCTCCATCGCGGACGCACAGATGTATCGGGCCAAACTCGCGGGCAAGAATCAATTCGCGCTTCCCAATCCCGATGAGCCATTGGCCGATCTGCACGACAAGCCCATCGAGGATCAGGATATTCTCGAAGCGCTCACCGAAGAACAGCCACCACGCATTTTATTCCAACCCATTTTCGCCATTGGGGATGCCTCGGTCGAACCGCTGGAAAACCTGCTACTCGAACGGGTTGGCATGGAAGTACTGGCACAGCTGAATATCGGCGATCGTTGGGTCATGGCGCGTGATTTTCTCGGCATGGTCGAGCGGCGCGGGCAAGCCGAAAACTTTGATCGCCAACTGATGAAAGCGCTCATTTGCACGCAAGTCGCTACACATTGCAACGGCCTGATCTTCGTCAACATTTCACCCCGAACCGTACGTGCGAAATCATTCCTTGCGGACATCGCGCATCTTATGGATACCGTCGGCATGGCGCGCAGTCGGCTCGTGTTCGAGCTGAACGAGCGCGAATCGCTGGCCGACCTAAACCTGTTCGATCGTTTCATCGAGGAACTGCACGGTTTTGACTTCAAATTCGCGATTGATCAAACGACCCCGGGGCACTGGATTTTCCAACACCTGCGTCGTCATACCGTTGATTATGTGAAGATTAATGTCGACTGGCTCACCAATCGCAGCCAGATCGCCAGGGATCGCGCGTTTATCGACTGCCTGCTGGGTTTGGCGCGGGCGTTGTCCGTCACGATCATTGCGCAGGAAATTGAAACAGCCGAACAGCTCTCGGCCGCGCGGGCAGCGGGTATTTCTTGGGTTCAAGGGGCTCTGTTCGCAGAGGAGATGCCTCTGGCCGAACTAGGCTCATCAGACGATGAACCCACAACAGAGACGGACACCGTTCTGTAACCCTCACCCCGGCTCGACATGCGCCACGAACGTGGATCAGGACGCGAGCTGAATATCTTTGAGCGTCTTTAGTGCCGCCGCACGCGCCGTTTCAATGAAAGCCGCCACATAGGCCTGATCACACTCTTGCTGACGCAACGCGAGGAAAAGCGTCGTATGGATACCGCCCTCGCCCAAAGGACGCGCCACGATACTCCCTTGCGCGAGTTCATCGACGATGGCCCAAGCAGGCAAGGCGGCCACCCCTCGGTTGCTGGCAACCCATTGAGCGATCATCACGGTCAGTTCCGAGCTGCGCGTCGCCGCCGGTTCAACGCCAGCAGGCGTGAGAAAGCGGGAAAAAATATCCAGCCGGTTACGGTTCACGGGATAGGTAATCACCGTCTCACCAGCCAGCATTTGCGGCGTAACGACTTCTTCTGCGACAAAAGGATGCTGCGGTGAGAGCGCAAGAACGACTTCATAGTGAAACAACGGAACAAAACGGATGTCGGGATCATCGATCGGGTCGGAGCTGACCACCACATCGACGAGACCACGCTTGAGGGCATCAAGCGCCTCGAAACTATGAGACAGCGATAAGTCGGTGTCGATGTTCGGCCATTGTTCACGGTAGGCATTCAAGGTGGGCAAAAGCCATGAAAAACAAGAATGGCATTCCAGCGCGATAAACAGCCGCCCCGTATCCCCGCCCGCCAACTGACGCAAGTCGCGGTCGAGGGCATCCATCAAGGGCAACATTTGCGTGGCCGCCTGCAAAAAACGCCGACCAGCGGGCGTGGGCTGCATGGGCCGCGAGCGGCGGGAAAACAGCGTCAACCCATAATAGTCCTCAATCGCACGAATCTGGTGCGACAACGCAGATTGCGTGAGATGAAGCTGTTCGGCCGCCGAGGCCAGCGAATCGCTTTCCGCAACCGCACGCAGGGTGCGCAGGTGACGGATTTCCAGAAACATCAGCAGGTCCGGCTGTACGGTTTCACGCGGAATCTCGCGGCGTTTTCATCGTCACCAGCTCTTCGGAAGACGTCGGGTGGATCGCGACCGTGGCATCGAATTGCGCCTTGGTCAGCCCCGCTTTAACCGCCACGGCAAAGCCTTGCAGCATCTCGTCCGCACCGTCGCCGACCAGGTGCAGCCCCACCACGCGTTGCTCCTCGTCCACGCACACAAGCTTCATTGCGGTTTTGAACCCATGTGCCGACAGGGCATACCGCATGGGCGTGAAGCGCGTCTCAAAGATCGTGACCGCCTGATCACCGAATTCGGCACGCGCCGCCTCCTCGGTCAACCCCACGGTGCCGATCGGCGGATGGGCGAAAACGACGGTGGGGATAGTGTTGTAATCGAGTCTGGCCTGCGCTCGGCCGTTGAACAGGCGTTCGGCCAATTGCCGCCCCGCCGCGATGGCTACCGGTGTCAGTGGTGCCCGCCCGGTGATGTCGCCAATGGCGTACACGCCCGGCACATTGGTGTTCTGGTAGTCGTCGGTCGGGATAATGCCGTTGGGCTGGACGGTGACGCCCGCCGCGTCCAATCCGAGCGCGCGGGTATTTGGCGCCCGGCCCACGGCCCAGATGATTTCATCGAAGGGGCCGAGCTGTTCATCCGCCGCCGAGGTAATAAATTTACCCTCGGCCGTTTCGGTGAGTGCCTGTACGCGAAACGGCAGGCGCATCTCGACCCCCAGCGTGCGCAGGTTTTCGGTGGCGACTTCGCGGATCATCGAATCGAACGGCGCAATCACCGAATCGAGCATGTCGAGCAAGGTGACCTCGCTACCGAATGATCGCAAGACACCCGCCAACTCGACGCCAATGTAACCGCCACCAATCACGGCCACGCGCGCGGGCTGGGCGGTCAGGTCGAAAAACCCATCGGAGGTGATGCCGAGTTCCTTGCCTGGCACCGGCGGCACAAACGGCACGCCACCGGTGGACAGTACGATATGCGGCGCGGTGTAGGTTTGATCGTTCACCGCGACGGTCGAGGCAGAAGTTAATACGCCTTTGCCCTGAATGACCGTGATACCCAACTCGTTTGCGTATCCGCCCCAGTAGCTGCGGATGTTATCCACAAACTGATTGCGACCGGCGACGAGTTTGCCGAAATCGATCTGATCGTGCACCGCGGCAAACCCCCAGCCCTCGGCTTCATGCCGTGTATGCGCCATGTTGGCGGCATACCACATGACTTTTTTCGGCACGCAGCCCAAATTCACGCAGGTGCCCCCCAAATGGGCTGGCTCAATCACGGCGACACGCTGACCGTATTGCACCGCGCGCTCCGCCACGGCCAGGCCGCCGGAGCCCCCACCCAATACAATCAGATCAAATTCTACGGCTGTGCTCATGATGATTTCCTATTGTTTTTCCGTCCCGTGCGCACCTAGGTGACTTACCTTGGGCAATGGGGCGGAACGATGTCGAGAGAGGCCGAAAACGAAACGGATGAACCTGTGTCATCCGCTTGAGTTTCGGTTCAGGCTCGATTTAGCGAACCTGAAACGCTTATTCATGGGTTACTGATTGGCCATTAACCACTCTGCCAGCTTGTCGCTGCCGCCGATCAGTTGGCCGTCAATGAACACCTGCGGAACCGATTCTGAGCCGGTTGCCGCGCGCAGACCGCGCAGATTGACGTGCTCGCCGACCAGAATTTCATCAAATGCCATGCCCGCGTCGCGCAACATGCCTTTGGCACGGGCACAGAATGGGCAAGTGCGACGGGAGAACAGCATGACCGAATGCGGTTTGACTGCATTGGGTGCCAGCCAGTCGAGCATGGTGTCTGCATCGGAGACTTCATACGGGTCACCTTCGACATTCGGCTCGATGAACATTTTTTCGATCACGCCGTCTTTGACCAGCATGGAATAACGCCAGGAGCGCTTGCCGAACCCGAGATTCTCCTTATCGACCAGCATGCCCATGCCTTCGCTGAATTCGCCATTGCCATCCGGGATAAATCGAATGTGCTCCGCGTTTTGATCGGCCGCCCACTCGTTCATGACGAAGGTATCGTTCACCGACAGGCAGAGAATCTCATCCACGCCGTGCTTAAAAAATACCGGCGCCAGCTCATTGAAACGCGGCACGTGGCTCGAAGAGCAGGTCGGCGTGAATGCACCGGGCAATGAAAAAACCGCTACGGTTTTGCCTTTGAACAAATCATCGGTGGTAACGTCCACCCATTGATTGTTTTCGCGCATACGGAATGTGACGTTTGGTACGCGTTGGCCTTCACGATTCTCGAGCATATCGATCTCCTTAACGATTGGTTAGAAAAAAACGATTCCATGATTTGATACGCAAATCATTGAACTGTGATGACAATACATCAAATGGGCACGCCGTTGAAATTGAATGTCCAGATAACTTTGATAGAAATTGGCTATTGAAAAAACGGCGTATCTGAATCTACATCAAACTGGGCGGAATCGACTCGAGCGCCCACAGCGATTCCACCGACTCGCGCGCACCAATCAATGTTGCGCCGCGCTCATCGACCAATACTTCCGCCGCTCGGCCACGGGTGTTGTAGTTCGACGCCATGGAAAAACCATAGGCACCGGCACCCAGCACCGCAATCAAATCGCCTTGCGCGAGTGCCAAAGACCGGCCATGGCCCAGAAAATCGCCGGTTTCACACACCGGCCCGACAATCTCCCAATCTTTGGCAGCCATCACAGGATCTGGCTTGACCGCCTCAATCGCCATCACGCTGCCATAGAGCGCTGGGCGAACCAGATCATTCATCGCCGCATCGACAATGGCAAACGATTTGCCATCAGACGGATGCGGCTTGAGGTATTCCACCCGGCTGAGCAACACGCCCGATGGCCCAACCAAAAACTTCCCCGGCTCCAACATCAAAGGCAGGTGGCGCGCAATCGGATGTCGATCGATAACCGAGGTGACGGCATCCACCCAATCGGCAGCCGATGGCGGCTGCTCATCGGTATAACGAATGCCCAAGCCGCCACCTAAATCAAGGTGCGCCAACTCAATACCTTCCAGCACCAACGTATCGAGCAGGGCAAGCACGCGCCTGGCCGCATCGGCGAACGGCGACACATCGGTGATCTGCGAACCGATATGGCAATCGATCCCGACCGCTTTGAGATTCGCATCGCGCGCGATATGTCGATACAAAGCGGGGGCCTGCTCGATGGGCACGCCGAATTTATTATCTTTAAGACCAGTCGAAATATACGGATGCGTCTTGGCGTCCACATCCGGATTCACCCGCAACGAAATAGGGGCGACGACACCGAGCCCGGCTGCCACCTCACTGATGCGCGCCAACTCAGCCTCGGATTCGACATTCAAGCAGCCCACGCCCGCGCGCAATGCTTGCTCGATTTCATCGCGGGTTTTGCCGACGCCGGAAAATACGATTTTCTCAGCAGCGCCGCCTGCTTTGAGCACCCGTGCCAATTCCCCGCCAGACACAATATCGAAACCCGCGCCCAACCGCGCCAGCAAGGCGAGAATAGCCAGATTGCTATTCGCCTTCACGGCATAGCAAATCCGGTGCGGACGATCACCGAACGCGGTCGTCAGTTCGGTGTAGGCCCGCTCAATGGCCGAGCGAGAATACACGTAGGTCGGCGTACCAAATTCGGCTGCTATTTGGTCGAGCGCGCATCCTTCCAAGCATAAGGTTTGGTCGGCGCTTCGGGTCAGATGGTCGTAGGGCAATGCGGTCATATCAGGATTTACCTGCGTTTTGCGAGGCCGGGGATGCAGGCGCATCGGACGGCATAACTAAGGGGCCTTTTTGGCCGCAAGCGGTCAGAAAAAGACAGACAATACCAATCATCAGCGGCCATTTATATGGGCTGGCTTTGGCGCAAAAGCGGTGGTGATTCATAAAAAAGGGCTACTCGATGATGGCCAAATCGGGAATTCAATTAGAAGTGTGCCGATGCTCGTGTTTTTTGTCCATGCTGCCAAGTTCCACTGCACAAATGCAAAGGACTCTTCGAGCCGGCAAATCCGCCCGGCCTCTTTTTTCAAAGGGGGTGAATCTGTCCTTTTTCGAGTAAGTGCGGCCCCCTATGGTAACAAAGGGGCGAAGCGCACTTATTTTGCAAGTGCGCCTCCCCCTTTGTAAAAGGGGGAACGAGGGGGATTTACGAGGACTCCGTGGATGCGAATTCCTTGGCTCACGCCAGATCGAATCGATCCAGATTCATCACCTTGGTCCAGGCGGCCACAAAGTCATTTCTGAATTTTTCCTCACCATCTGCGCTGCCGTAGACTTCCACCAGTGCCCGCAGCTCCGAATTCGAACCGAACACCAAATCCACCCGGGTGCCCGTCCATTTGAGCGCACCGGTTTGGCGATCCCGTCCTTCGAATAGGTTTTCGTCATCGGATTTGGCCGCCCAGGCCGTGCCCATATCCAGCAGATGCACAAAGAAATCGTTACTGAGCGTTTCCGGGCGCTCGGTAAAGACACCGTGATCGGTGTGATCGGCATTGGTGTTCAACACGCGCATACCACCGACGAGCACGGTCATCTGTGCAGGCGTCAGGGTGAGCAGTTGCGCCTTGTCGACCAGCAACTCTTCTGCCGAAATCGTGTAATCGCCTTTTTGGTAATTGCGGAACCCATCGGCAATCGGTTCAAGCACGGAAAACGCCTCGATGTCGGTTTGTTCCTGCGTGGCGTCCATCCGACCGGGTGTGAACGGAACCGTCAATGGGTGTCCGGCCTTTTGCGCGGCCAACTCGATGCCCACACCGCCAGCCAGCACGATCAAATCCGCCAATGAAACCCGCTTGTCCCCCGCTTGGCTCTGGTTGAACCGCTCCATGATGCCTTCGAGCACGCCGAGCACGTAGGCCAACTGGGCGGGTTGATTGGCTTGCCAATCTTTCTGGGGCGCAAGCCGAATCCGTGCGCCATTGGCGCCACCGCGCATGTCCGAGCCACGGAAGGTCGAGGCGCAAGCCCAGGCGGTCGTGACCATTTCACCGATACCCAGCCCGCTGTTGGCGATGCGATTCTTCAAAAAATCAATGTCGCCGTGATCAATCAACGCATGGTTCCGCTCGGGGACGGGGTCTTGCCAGATCAGTTCCTCTTGCGGCACGTCCGGTCCGAGATAGCGGCTGCGCGGGCCCATGTCCCGATGCGTGAGCTTGAACCAGGCACGTGCAAAGGCATCGGCAAACTCATCCGGATTTTCATGAAAATGGCGGGAAATCGGCTCGTAAATCGGGTCCATGCGCAGCGACATGTCCGCTGTAGTCATAATGATCGGCCGCTTCTGGCTGGCATCTTCCGCCGCCGGGGCCTGATTGTGCTCGTTGGCTTCTTTGGGCGTCCACTGCCAGGCACCGGCCGGACTTTTGGTCAGCACCCAATCGTTGCCGAACAAGACGTCGAAATAACTCATATCCCATGTTATCGGCGTCGGCGTCCACGCGCCTTCCAGCCCGCTGCCGATCTGATCGCCGCCCTTGCCGCTGCGGAAACTGCTTTTCCAGCCCAAGCCTTGCTCGGCAAGACCGGCGGCTTCCGGCTCCGGCCCGACATGGGCGGCATCACCAGCCCCATGACATTTGCCGAAGGTATGCCCCCCAGCGGTCAGGGCCACGGTTTCGTAATCGTTCATTGCCATGCGCGCAAACGTCTCGCGCACGTCGCGACCGGAGGCGACCGGATCGGGCTGACCATCCGGCCCTTCGGGGTTCACGTAGATCAAGCCCATCTGTACGGCAGCCAACGGGTTTTCCAGCTCACGATCGCCGCGATACCGGCTCAGCGGGTTATCGCTGGTCGCCAGCCACTCGCTTTCCGCGCCCCAGTAAATATCTTTTTCCGGTTCCCAGATATCTTCCCGCCCACCGGCGAAACCGAAGGTTTTAAAACCCATCGATTCGAGTGCGACATTGCCCGTCAAGATAATCAAATCGGCCCAGGAGATTTTCCGGCCGTATTTTTGTTTGATCGGCCAGAGCAGGCGGCGTGCTTTGTCGAGGTTGACGTTATCGGGCCAGCTATTGAGCGGCGCGAACCGTTGATTGCCCGTACCCGCGCCACCGCGCCCATCGCCGGTGCGGTACGTGCCGGCACTGTGCCAGGCCATGCGGATAAAAAAAGGGCCATAATGGCCGTAATCCGCGGGCCACCAGTCTTGCGAATCGGTCATCAGCGCGCGCAAGTCGTCTTTGAGCGCCGCCAAATCGAGGTTTTCGAATGCTTCTTTGTAATTGAAATCAGCGTCCATCGGGCTGGATTTGCTGCCATGTTGACGCAACACATCCAGATTCAAGCGATTGGGCCACCAGTCTCGAACGGTTTTACTCTCGCTGGGCGCATGATGAAAGGGGCATTGGCTTTGTGTCATGATGTCTGTCCTCAGGTGGTTTTTATGTTCGCATCTTCGTGCGCCTCCTGTTTTACCGCCATCAGTTCAATCAAGCCAATTAATTTTTTCGCTCAGTTTGATAGTTTTTATCAATCATTTTTCCGCTGCAATACGCAAAAGAAAAATCCGTCGGATCCCTGAATGTCTGGCCGAATCCGCGCCATTCCAGCTACTACAGTGAGTGCATGCGTCATCCCTGCGGGGAGTTCGGCAACGCGCCAATCCGGATGGCGCGCCAAAAAGGACGCGATCTGCATCTCGTTCTCTTCACGCCAGAGGCTGCAGGTGGCGTAGATCAGCAGGCCATCGGTTTTCGTCAACCGCACACCATCATCGAGTAGTTGCGCCTGCGTGGCGCACAAGGCCTCCAGATCAGGCGGAATCTGACGCAACTCGGGATGGCGACGCCACGTACCCGAACCCGAACACGGCGCGTCGATTAGCACCCGATCAAACGGCCCGCGCCGTTGCAGCTCCGGGTCGGCGCTGTCCGCAATGGGCTGACACTCGATGTTGCGCCAACCCGCCCGCGCACTGCGTTCCGGCAAGCGCGCGAGGCGCTCGGCTTCGGTATCGCAAGCCAAGACATGTCCCTGCTCGCCAACAGCTTCGGCCAAGCCCAAAGACTTGCCGCCCGCACCGGCACACAGATCCAACACGTGCTGCCCTGATTGCGCCTGACATGCTTCGACAATCCACTGACTGCCGGCATCCTGAATTTCAAACGCACCGGCGTGATACGCATCCAGGGACGTGAGCGGCTTGTTGTCACTCAGCCTCAGGCCGTTGGGCAACCCCGGGATCGGCGTACTCTCCAATCCCAAGGCGAGCAGCGTTTCCGCCAGTGCGCGGGGTTCGGTTACGGCCGAATTGACGCGAATATCGACTGGCGCCCGAGCAAGAAGCGCTTTTGCAACCGCCGCCGCATCGCTGCCAAAGGCCGCTTCCAACCGTGCCATATCCTCATCACGCAAACCAAAACGCTTCGCCGGACTGCTGCGGGCGATCCGTTCGACCATATCAATCTGCGGTCTGGCAACCACCCCCGTCAATTCGGCCAGGGTCTCATCCAGCAATCCGGCCAGATGAACCGCCATGCCCACGCGCCCTAGCGCCGAAGCAACCTCGCCGGGCGGCACCCCCAGCAATTCATCCAATAGCCGCCAGTGCCGCAGGACAAAAAACACCAGGGTTTGCAGTTGCGCCCGGTCGCGTTTGCCCATTTGTCGCTCGGCACGAAAGCAATGCTGCAATGCGCGATCACTCGGTACGCCATCCGACAAAATCACATCGAGAACGGCGGCCGCACGCTGAATCTGTTGTGGGAAAACGCGGGGCACCGGCAGTTCCGGTTTGGGTAATGTAAACAGTTGATCTGGCATGGTGGCCTTCATTGAATGAGTAATGGTGTGTGGATCGGGGCGTGCCTGCGCGTTCGGCAGGGCCGCAGACAGATGTTAATATGGCTTCAAGCACAGGGGTATTCACTGGCCTTGCCCTTGAACACCCCCATCGCCACAACCCATGCCATGGCAAATCACCATGACTTGCAAACCTGCATCAGGAAAACGGAACGTATGAAGCACTCGCCCGTCGCATTGAATTTTGAGGAATCCGGAGGTGGGTTGCCCGTCATCATTATGCACGGTTTGTTCGGCTCTCTGGCGAATTGGCGCGGTGTGGCCCGCAATCTGGCGGATACTTATCGCGTTATCAACCTTGATCTTCGCAACCATGGCCGCTCACCCTGGGCAGACGATCTGAGTTATGAAGCCATGGCCGCCGATGTGCTGGCGCTCATGGATCGACTCGGTCTTGAGCGGGCCAAACTGCTCGGTCACTCTCTCGGCGGTAAATTGGCGATGGTACTGGCAGACCAGGCGCCGGAGCGTTTTACGCAACTGGTGGTGGTCGACATCGCCCCCAAAGCCTATCCCGCCTGGCATCAGGATGTCTTCGCGGGATTACGAGCGGTCGATCTGGATCATCTGGCATCACGAGAACAAGCGCGAAGCCAAATGGGACAATTCATCTTCGACCCGGAAGTTCGCGCCTTTCTTGCCGCCAATCTCAGCCATAACACGCAATCTGGACAGGGCGCATGGCGCTGGCGGTTCAATCTGGACGTGTTGCAGCAGTCTTATCTGGAAACGTCACAAATGCCCGACCTACAGGGATTTTTCTGCGGGCCGGCTCTATTTGTCCGTGGCGCCGGCTCCGCCTACATCGAGCCGGACGATCGCTCGATCATCATCCGAGACTTTCCCGGCGGCTGCATACACACCCTCAAGAAAGCCAAACACTGGCCACATGTCGAAGACCCGCAGGGCTTCATGAACGCCATACGACACTTCTTTATTGACGGCTGCAAAGGAATCAATAAAACATCCTGAAATAAATTCTCTAAAAAATAAGGACATGTAGACTAATTCGCCATCTATCTCATGTCCGCCATGCACAATAAAGTGGATTCCGCCCTCATCTTTTACACGCAGTGCATTCAGAAATCCGGCCTCAAATTCGAGCAAACCTATTCTAGCGCCACTCCTGAGTAGGAAAATTCCTACAAAATAAATCGTAAAATCTGACGGAACTCTGCTCGATTCCCACTATGACCCGTCACAATCCTTCGGCATGATGCACCTGTGTTTAGTACACAGCGGGCAGGAAGCCCCATCGCCTTGATCAAGGATTGATTAAGGCGCTTACCGGAAAGGATTCGATACTGCTCACGGAAGAGTAGCGAAGGTATGCATGAAAACCTGGCGGATGGATTCGCCTCGGACGTCACATCAGGACGATGGGACACACAGCCCAGGATGGGCTACCCAAGGATGAATCAGGCAAGGATGGAATACACGGAAGACAGTACTCGGAACCGAATGGAATCGGCACCCCAAGGAAGACCTCTAAGGAAGACCTCTAGGTACGACCATTAGGGACACCCCTCAAGGATGACAATTGGGGACAAATTCACAGGATGAATGATTAGGATCATCGGCAAGGAAAGTCCGGCAAGGACGATTCAGGATCATGAATTGAACCGTCGCTCATGACGAGCGCCATGAGCCAGGATTGCTCTGCTAGATCGAGACTCATGCGTAAGAGTTCGGTCGCCCACAGAAGGGCTGTGCTTTTCCACCAAAAAACCCATGACGGGGGAAATCAGGATCGAACCGCAGGATGGGTTCCATGCCACTGGATGGCATTTCTCACGAAAGCCGCTTACCAGCGCACACTGTTTATGAACTTACTTCTCATCGGTCTTTTTTGAACCGATTGCTGCCGTCCATCGCCCCCTGATAGACTGCGCGCGCCATGCACACCAAACTATTCGATTACACGCTCCCCCCCGAACTCATCGCGCACCGCCCCATCGAGCCACGCGAACACGCGCGCCTGCTCGTTCTTGAGAAAGAACACACGCCCAACGATCTCAGAGAATGCCGCATTGCCGACTTCCCCGACCTGCTTCACCCGGGTGACCTGCTGATCCTCAACAATACACGCGTCATCCCGGCCCGCGTATTCGGCCACAAGGCCAGTGGTGGCAAGATCGAGGTGCTCATCGAACGGCTTCAGGATGGGTTTAGCGCCTGGTGTCATATCCGAGCCAGTAAATCGCCCGCGCCCGGCACAACGCTCCATATGGATGGACAGGCCACGCTCACGGTCAAGAATCGCCAAGATGCCTTGTTTCTCGTCGAGCTCACACCGGATTCGCTCAATCCCGATGTGCTGACCTGGCTCAATCGTGCCGGTCATATGCCGCTGCCGCCTTATATCGATCGGGCAGACGACGCGCAGGACCGACACGATTACCAAACCGTGTTTGCCGCCCATGATGGCGCCGTGGCTGCGCCCACAGCCAGCCTGCATCTGACCGAAAACCTGCTCGAACAGATTGCCGCCAAGGGCGTGAAGACGGCCTTTGTGACCCTGCATGTGGGCGCTGGCACCTTTCAGCCGGTTCGCGTGGACAACATTCAAGAACACACCATGCACAGCGAATGGCTGAATGTACCGGAGGAAACGGTCGCTGCCATTGATGCCACGCGCGAACGCGGTGGACGCGTCGTTTGCGTGGGCACCACGGCCCTGCGCGCCATCGAGACGGCAGCGAGGGAAAATCCAACAGCGGCGGCCCAGCGCCGCATCGCCCCCTATCAAGGCGACACGCGCCTTTTTCTTTATCCGGGGCAACCGGTCCATGTCACCGATGCGCTGCTGACCAACTTTCACTTACCCCAATCGACCTTGCTGATGCTGGTGAGCGCTTTGGCTGGACGGGAGCGTATTCTGGCTGCCTACGATTATGCGGTTCGCGCCGGTTTCCGGTTTTTCAGTTACGGTGATGCCATGTTCATTCCCGTCAACCAGTCAATAGCGCCTGCTGGCGGGGAACAGTCACATGCAATTTGATCTCATCCACACCGATGGCACGGCGCGGCGCGGCCAGCTTCAGTTTATGCGCGGCACGATTCAAACACCGGCCTTTATGCCGGTGGGTACTTACGGCACGGTCAAGGCGGTCGATCCACAGGAAATCGAGGCCTTGGGTGCCGAGATCATTCTGAGCAATACCTTTCACCTGATGCTTCGACCGGGCACCGACGTCATTCGTGCCCATGGCGACCTGCACGACTTTATGGGTTGGAACAAACCGATCCTGACGGACTCCGGCGGCTTTCAGGTGTTCTCGTTGGCCGAAATGCGCAAAATCACCGAGGAAGGTGCGCGGTTTCAATCGCCGGTAGATGGCTCACCTGTCATGCTGACCCCCGAACGTTCCATGCAGATTCAGCACGAACTGGGTTCGGACATCGTCATGATTTTCGACGAATGCACACCGTACCCCGCCACGGAAGTGCAGGCAGCGGAATCCATGCGCCTGTCCTTACGTTGGGCGGCGCGTTCGCGCACGGCATTCGATACCCTCAAGCCCGACAACACCGACACTGCTTTGTTCGGCATCGTTCAGGGCGGCATGTATCCCGCGCTGCGTCGAGAGTCGGCCATAGGCCTATTGAACATAGGCTTTGATGGCTATGCGATTGGCGGCCTCTCCGTCGGTGAACCGCTGGATGAACGCAATCAGGTTCTGGAAGCCACGACCCCGCTGCTCCCTCAAGATAAACCCCGTTACCTGATGGGTGTGGGCAAACCGGAGGATTTGGTAGAATCCGTGGCCCGCGGCATGGACATGTTCGATTGCGTGATGCCGACACGAAACGCGCGCAATGGCCACTTGTTCACCCGCTACGGCGACATCAAACTGCGCAATGCCCGTTATGCCAGCGACACGCGCCCGCTCGACGAAACCTGCACCTGCACCACCTGCCAGCGTTTTTCCCGCGCCTATCTGAAACACCTGGATAAATGCAAAGAGGTGCTTGGCCCACGACTCAACACCATTCATAACCTGCATTACTACCAAACACTGATGCAAGAAATCCGCGTGGCCATTGAAGACAATGCATTCGAAGCATTCCGGACAACATTCCACGCCGATCGCGCACGGGGAATTGACGCGTAAAATCAGCCCACCAACCGAGGTTCCCTAAAATGCAGGGAACTTGACCGCGCTGTGGCATACTAATGTGCGTTTTTTCGCGGAGCCGCTACCCCGGCATCCATTGTTTGAACTCATTTTCAAAAGATGTAAGGAATTCCGAGCCATGTTTTTTATTTCCGACGCCCTGGCAGAAGCCGCACCGGCAGCCGCACAGCAGCCCAACATGATTGCAACCTTCCTGCCCTTGATCCTGATCTTCGGTGTGATGTACTTCCTGCTCATCCGCCCTCAAGTCAAGCGCCAGAAAGAGTTGAAAAAGCTGGTCGAGTCCATCGAAAAAGGCGATGAAATCATCACCAACGGTGGCTTACTGGGCCGGGTTATCAAAGTGACCGACGCATTCCTGATCGTTGAAGTGGCCGATGGCATGACGATTGTGGTTCAGCGCGGTGCGGTGAGTTCCGTCATGCCCAAAGGCACGCTCAAGGACACCCGCGAAGCCTGATGCGTGGTGGCGCTCATACTGCGCTTCGCATGCCAACATCCGTAAATGGTTTTTACGGATTCTTTGGCGGGCATATTTCCCTGGATTTCCCAGGGCTTATTTTCTGGGTTCATTCATGAAGAATGGGCCCTTGTTCGAGCCCCATCGGGGCTGATTCAATACAGGCGTTCACGATGAATCGTTATCCGTGGTGGAAAAACCTGCTGATTATCCTGGTGCTTTTGCTGGGCATTTTCTTCGCATTACCCAATATATACGGTGAGAATCCGGCACTGCAAATTTCCAAGCGCAATGCCGTCATGGATCAGGCCGCCGTTGATAAGGCAGTGGCCGCACTCAAGGCCGCCAACATCCCCGTCAAAAGCGCCCGCCTCGAAGACAAGGACGGCTTGATCCAGTTCACCTCCACAGATGCGCAGCTCAAAGCGGTCAATGTCGTGCGCGAAGCACTGGGTGAAAATTATCCGGTAGCACTAAACCTCGCCCCAGCAGCACCACGCTGGATGCAGAACCTAGGCGCCAAGCCAATGTATTTGGGGCTCGATTTGCGCGGTGGTGTGCACTTTTTGATGCAAATTGACATGCAGGCCGCCATCAAGACCGCGCTGGAGCGGCGGGTTGATGGCATGCGCGGCGACCTGCGTCAGGCAAACATCCGCTATGTGGCCGCCGATGTTGAAAATGGCGACGAAATCGCCCTGCGATTCCCGGACGCCGCGGCCCGCGATGCCGCACTCAAATCCATGGCTGGCAACTACCCCGAGCTGAAATTCAGTACCGATGAACGCAACGGTCAGCCTTTCCTTACAGCCAAATTCACGGATGTCGGCGCCACCGCCGAGCGCAAGGCAGCCGTGGACCAGAACATCACCACTCTGCGCAATCGCGTCAACGAACTGGGGGTCGCCGAACCGCTGATTCAGCAGCAGGGCGATGACCGAATCGTGGTCGAACTGCCCGGCATTCAGGACACGGTTCGCGCCAAGGAGATCATTGGTGCTACCGCGACACTGGAATTCCGACTTGTCTCCGGTACACCGACTGATTGGGTCGATGCCGAGCAGAGTGGCCGCGTGCCGCCGGATGCGCGGCTCTATCACGAAAAAGATGGCCGACCAGTTCTGCTCAAGCGCCAGGTCATCGTGACCGGCGACCGCATTACGGGCGCTTCATCCGGCTTCGACCAACGCTCGGGCTCACCGGCCGTATTCGTGAATCTGGATGGCCAAGGTGCGCGCCGAATGGCCGATATTACCGGTCAGAACATCGGCAAGCAGATGGGCGTGGTGTTCATCGAGCATCGTACCGAAACGAAGATAGTTGATGGCAAGCCAGTCAAAGACAAAAAGGTCATTCAGCAGGTGATCAACGTCGCCACCATTCAGGATCAGCTCGCCAATCGTTTCCAGATTACGGGCCTCGACTCGCCAGAAGAAGCGCGCGACCTAGCTCTGCTGTTGCGGGCCGGTGCGCTGCGTGCGCCGATGGATATCGTGGAAGAACGCACCGTAGGCCCAAGCTTGGGTGCGCAAAACATCCAGTCGGGCGTCAATGCGTCGATTTTGGGCTTCGCACTGGTCGCCGTATTCATGCTGATTTACTACCGCGTGTTCGGCGTGACTGCAATCGTTGCCTTGGGTGTCAACCTGATCCTGATCGTCGCCGTGCTCTCGATGTTGCAGGCCACGCTGACCTTGCCCGGTATTGCGGGGATGGTGCTGACGCTGGGTATCGCGGTGGATGCCAACGTGCTGATCAACGAGCGCATTCGTGAAGAACTGCGCAACGGCCTAACGCCCCATGCCGCCATCAAGGCGGGGTATGAGCGCGCCTTCGCCACCATTATCGATTCGCACGTAACTACCCTGCTCGCCGCCATCGTGCTGTTTGCGCTGGGAGCGGGCGCGGTGAAGGGATTTGCCGTCACGTTGACAATCGGGATTCTGGCCTCGCTCTTTACCGCAATCATGGTCACGCGTGCACTGGTGAACCTGATTTACGGTCGCCGCGTACGTCTGAACAAGATATCTATTTAATGGCCTTCAAATACGAGAACAGTGATGTTTAACCTATTTCCCTACAACGCCAAGTTCGATTTTTTCGGCAAGCGCAAATATGCCTACATCATCTCAGCGCTCCTGTTGATTGCCGCTATCGTGTCGCTCTCGACGCGCGGCATTAATCTGGGGCTGGATTTCACCGGTGGCGTTGTGCTCGAAGTCGGCTACGCTAAAGCGGCTGATCTGGATGCCATCCGCGATGACCTGAAGCAAAACAAGTTCAAGGAAGCCGTGGTGCAATACTTCGGCTCCAGCGAAACCGTGATGATTCGCCTGCCGCCCGCCAAGGGCCAGAACCAGAACCAGTTGGCCGATCAGGTGCTGTCCGTCCTCAAGAAACAGGACGATAGCGCCACCATGCGCCGCGTGGAGTTTGTCGGCCCGGCCGTGGGCAAGGAGCTGTTCAATTCCGGCGGACTGGCCATGATCGTGGTATTGAGCGGTTTGCTGATTTTCGTCAGCCTGCGCTACCAGCTCAAAATGGCGACCGGGGCAGTGCTGACCTTGAGCCACGATTTGATCATGGTGTTTGGCTTTATCAGCGTCACCGGCATCGAGTTCAATCTCACCGTACTGGCCGCCTACTTGGCGCTTGCCGGTTACTCGATCAACGACATGATCGTGGTGTTCGACCGGATGCGGGAAAATTTCCGCAAAATCCGCAAAGGATCCGAGATCGAAATCATGAATGCCTCGGTCAATCAGACCATGTCACGGACCGTGATTACGGCCACGACAACCTTCTTGTCCGTGCTCGCGCTGTATGTCTTCGGTGGCGAGGCCCTGCGCGGTTTTTCAGAAACCTTGCTGGTCGGCATTGTGCTCGGCACCTTCTCCTCGATCTATGTCGCCTCCAGCCTGTCGCTTGATCTCGGCCTCAAGCGCAAGGATCTCCTCAAGCTGACCGACAAGGAAAAGCTGGTTGATACCGCACCCTGAGCTTGAATCGAACCAATAAAAAAGCCAGGCAACTGCCTGGCTTTTTTCATGCCGACCACTAATCAAAGTGGAAAGCGTTGCACCATGTCAGAGCAGACTTTGAGAAATCGCCTTCAGCATGGCGTGGGTGATCTTCGGATTGGCTGCGATCAGATTACCGCTGGTCATGAACTCCTCTTTACCTGAGAAATCCACCACGACACCACCGGACTCGCGCACCATCAGCACGCCCGCGGCAATATCCCATGGCTGCAAACCAAATTCCCAATAACCGTCCAAACGGCCTGCGGCCACATAAGCCAAATCAAGCGCGGCAGAGCCGGCACGGCGAATCCCGGCTAAAGGGCCATGCAATGCACGGAAGGTTTTGAGATAAGCGTCCAAGTCCTGCTCGGGGCGGAAGGGAAACCCGGTTCCCAACAGCGCACCTTCGAGGTTACGCAGCCCAGCAACCCGGATACGCCGGTTATTCAGAAACGCACCGCCACCGCGTTCGGCCGTATATAACTCTTGGTTGCTGGGATTGTAAATCACGCCGAGTTCAATGCGGCCCTGATACTCCAAGGCGATCGAAACCGAATAGTGCGGCAAGCCATGCAGGAAATTGGTCGTGCCATCCAGCGGATCGATGATCCAGCGATAGGCGCTCTCCGTCTGACCGGAATCGCCCGATTCCTCGCCGAGGAACTGGTGGTCGGGATAAGCGCGTTTGAGGATGTCGATAATCGCGTGTTCCGCTTGACGATCAACCTCACTCACGAAATCGTTGCGTTGCTTGCTCTCGATGGTGAGATCGGCAACATGATCGGTAGCGCGGGAAATCACGGTTCCAGCAGCGCGAGCGGCACGCACCGCCATAGTCAGCATAGGATGGGGCATAATGTTCAGTCAGTTCGATGAAAGTGAGCTGCCCGAGCAGCAGCGGAAAATTCAGAACTGCGCATTATACCCGTGAATTGAGACACACTTCGGAAAAATTATCGACCCATGACGCCACCGTCCGTTATTCATCGCCCCGATTCGCCAGACGTGCATGCCGACCGCATTCAAATCGTCTTGTGTGGCACTTCACATACGGGCAACCTCGGTGCTGTCGCCCGCGCCATGAAAAATATGGGCCTTCACCGGCTGGTTCTGGTTTCGCCCAAAACGGCCATCGATGACCAGGCACTGGCCACGGCAAAACACGCCGCAGACATCCTGAACACAGCCAGACAAGTGGACAACCTACCCGACGCACTCGCCGATTCGGTTGAAGTCTGGGCGACGACTGCACGCCCGCGTGACTTGCATCTGCCCGTCATGTCGGCCCGCGACGCCGCCGAAACCATCGCAGCCAGCCCATCGACCGGAGTGATCAGCATTGTATTCGGGGCCGAGCGCACGGGGCTCACCAATCAGGAAATCTCATGGGCGCAACGGATCATAGAAATACCCGCCAACCCGGACTACCCTGTATTGAACCTCGGGCAAGCCGTTCAGATTGTCGCCTACGAGTGGCGCATGGCGCATGGAACGGCCAGAAGCGCACCCCAACCCAATATCGACAGTACCGAGCTGGCCACAACGGCACAATGGGCCGCATTCGAAAAACGGTTGACCGAACAACTCGACCGAACATCCTTCTTTCATCGCACCGGCAGCGCTGAAAAGGATATTGCAGCCAATCGGGAGCGGCTGATGGCTCGCCTGCGCGTGCTCTGCCGCCGGGCAAATCCGACCCGTAACGAGCTGGCCGTGATGCAGGGCATAGTGCGTGCCCTGACTGAGTCGACGGCAACCCAATCTGGAGCGAATACATGACACTCTGGCAGCGCCTTCGTGAGGACATCGACAGCGTCTTCGAGCGCGATCCGGCCGCGCGCAGCCGTTGGGAAATCGCACTCAGCTACCCTGGCATCCAGGCAATCTGGTGGCACCGATTGGCGCATCGACTCTGGAATTGGCGACTTTGCCTGTTGGCGCGGATCGTCGCCAACACAGCGCGCTGGCTGACCGGCATTGAAATCCACCCCGCGGCCAAGATCGGTCGGCGGTTTTTCATCGACCACGGCATGGGCGTCGTCATTGGTGAAACCGCTGAGGTTGGCGATGACTGCACCTTGTATCACGGCGTAACGCTGGGCGGCACACAATGGGAAGCCGGTAAACGCCATCCGACGCTCGGCAACGGCGTGGTTGTCGGGGCGGGCGCCAAGGTGCTCGGCCCCATCACCTTGGGCGATGGCGTGCGTGTCGGCAGCAATGCCGTGCTGCTTAAAGATGCACCGGCGGGCGCGACGCTTGTCGGCATTCCAGCCCGCATCGTCGGCCAACGTCCCAAAATAAGCGAACAGCAGGCGCGCATCGCCGAACGCCTGGGATTCGATGCCTATGGTGTGGCGCATGACATGCCCGACCCGGTGGCCGAAGTCATCGACCGGCTGCTCAGCCATGTGCAAGCCGCGGACGAACGCGCCAATCTTCTTGCCGGTCGCATTCGCGAATTACAAATGCATGTCGGCATACAAACAGATGGCTCCGCAACCGCTGAAGAGCCCCCCTTACCCAGCCTGGCGGGATGCCATTTGACTGACGGAACCGGAGCCATCGGTTGCCCACCCGCCACGGATGAAGAACCGCTGCCACAAAAGCCGAAATAAGTGCCCTGAATGCGAACTCATCCCCATCGATAGGGATCAGCAGCATCGGCAACCGCAATCAGTGTTATTTGTTGCTTGTGTTCGCGGACGACTTAACCAAGAATCAATCTTGAGAATTACCGGATTTACCGATCCTTGCGATCTTGGCCTTGCGATCTTGGGCAGACGGACCGCAAGACCCGAGCGCAGAACTCAAGCATGAACCTTGGCATAAAACCTTGGCATAAAACCTTGGCATAAAATCCAGGTATTAAGCCTGAGCGCAACACATAGGACAAAAACATGAGACTCACCACCAAAGGCCGCTACGCAGTCACTGCCATGCTCGATCTGGCACTGCACGATCACGGCGACCCCACGGCACTGGCAGACATCGCAGACCGCCAAGAGCTTTCACTCTCGTACCTTGAGCAACTGTTCGCGCAATTACGCCGCGCAGGGCTGGTCAAAAGTGTGCGCGGACCCGGTGGCGGCTATCAACTCACGCGCCCTTCAACCGAAATCAACGTGGCAGAAATCGTCATCGCAGTGGATGAAGATGTCGACGTCACCCGTTGTTCGGGCCGCGGCGATTGCCAGAACGGCCACAAATGCCTGTCGCACGATTTGTGGATGGGCCTGTCTGAACAGATTCGCAGCTTTTTGACCGGCATCCATCTCGCCGACCTCCTCAACAACCCCGAACTGATCGGCGTCGCCATGCAGCAGGATCGCGCACTGCATGAATCGAGAGAACGTGAAGGCGCGAGATACCTTCGCGGTGCGGGCATACGCCACAAGGGTTAACCCGCAGCCTTGCTTTTTATTTTGACTGGGTTCCCGCCCAGTCATGGATTGTTGCCGCGCAAGGCGGTAAACTCTTGCCTCCTTGATTTTCTGTCATTTTTTCCCTTTAACTCGAAACTTCCCCAGGAGAAACCTTGTGGCCGTAGAACGCACCCTCTCGATTATCAAACCCGATGCCGTCGCTAAAAATGTGATCGGCAAAATCATCAGCCGCTTCGAAGACGCCGGCTTGGCTGTCGTCGCTGGCCGCATGATGCAACTTTCCCGCGAGCAGGCAGAAGGCTTCTACGCGGTTCACCGCGAGCGTCCGTTCTTCGGCGAACTGGTCAGTTTCATGATTTCCGGCCCGGTATTCGTACAGGTTCTCGAAGGCGATAACGCCATTGCCAAGAACCGCGACCTGATGGGCGCGACCGATCCCAAGAAAGCAGACCCGGGTACGATCCGTGCCGATTTTGCCGACTCCATCGATGCAAATGCCGTTCATGGCTCAGACAGTGCCGAGAATGCCGCGATCGAAATTGACTACTTCTTCAAGCCTGAAGAAGTCACCGTACGTCGTTAATCGCGAACCGGACGAGCTACCCGTGTCTACCATCCCCACATCGACCGATTTGAACGCGACTGCGGCCAAGCCGGATCGAGGCAACAAAATCAATTTGCTTGGGCTAACACCTCAGCAATTGAAGGACTGGTTTGTCGAACTGGGCGAAAAACCCTTTCGCGCCACCCAGCTCCTCAAGTGGGTGCACCAGCGGCGGGTAGACAGCTTTGACGATATGACGGATCTGGCCAAGAGCCTGCGCGATAAGCTCAGGGATCTGGCCTGCATCCGCGCACCGGCCATTCGCCTCGATCAACAGTCGAGCGATGGCACGCGTAAATTTTTGCTTGAACTGGATGGCGGCGGCTCCGTCGAGATGGTGTACATCCCGGAAGACGACCGCGCCACCCTATGTATTTCTTCACAGGTCGGCTGTTCGCTGGCCTGCACGTTCTGCTCCACGGGCCGACAAGGATTCAACCGCAATCTTACTACGGCTGAAATTGTCGGCCAGCTTTGGTTGGCGGAACGAATGATCGACCGCGCGGTCAACCACAATCGCGCGATCAGTAATGTCGTCTTCATGGGCATGGGCGAGCCACTGCTCAACTTCGAATCGGTGGTTGATGCCGCCACGATCATGCTCGACGACAATGCCTATGGCTTGTCGCGGCGACGTGTGACGATCTCCACTTCGGGCATTATCCCGGCGATTGATCGGCTGGCCGAACGCCTGCCGGTGGCATTGGCGATTTCGCTGCATGCGCCGAATGACGCGCTGCGCGATGTCCTGGTGCCGATCAACCAGAAATACCCGCTCGATGATCTGATGGCCGCCTGCGATCGGTATGCCAAGGTCGTGCCGCACGGCGCCATCATTTATGAATACGTGATGCTCGAAGGCGTGAACGATGAACCGGTGCATGCAGAAGAGATGATCCGTTTGCTGGCACCGCGCAAGGATGCCGTCAAGGTAAACCTGATTCCCTTCAACCCGTTTCCGAGTTCGGGGTATAAGCGCTCATCGCGTAATCGCATCGAACGGTTCCGCGCCACGCTGAAGGCGGCAGGCATCAACACCGTGCCCCGCAAGACGCGCGGCGACGACATTGATGCGGCCTGCGGCCAACTGGTCGGAGAATTTGAAGATAAGGCGCGGCGCCAGGAGCGGCTCGCGCACATGGGTCTGGAACAGATCAGGGTCACCTCGGAGAATCATTGATGAATCAGCGTATGCCCACCCTTAGCCCTCGCCTATCCTTTGGACCATTGTCCAGCATCCTGCGCGCCGCACTGGTGGCAACGACCATCGCCCTGCTCGGCGGCTGTGCCAACATGGCCAACACGCCGCCGAGCAGTGGCGGCCTGTCGTCCAATCCGACGGACAATCAGCGCGCCGCCCAGATCAACACTCAACTTGGCGTCGGCTACATGAACGAAGGACACATGGATGTCGCGGTAGAGAAAATCAAGAAAGCGATTTACTACGACAATGACTTCGCACCGGCGCATCATGCCTATGCGCTCATGCTTGATCGCCTGGGCGAGAAAGAAAAAGCCGCCAGAGAGTTCGAAAAAGCCTACTCGCTCGATTCGAACAATTCCGATCTCGACAACAACTACGGCACATTTCTCTGCGGACAGAAGGAATATACCAAGGCCCAGTCTCTGTTCGCCCGCGCCTACGGCGACCCACTCTACAAGACGCCGGAATTCGCGCTGACCAACTCAGGCGTCTGCTACGAGTCCGAAGGCAAGCCGGATCAAGCCATCAGCCAGTATGACGCAGCGATCGTCAAACAACCGGGATATGGCCCTGCACTGATCGGCAAAGCGCGCGTTTATTACGCCGAGAAAAAATACGCTGAGGCGGCCAATGCAATGAAAGCGTTTGAGGCCAACAACCGCAATACGCCCGATACACTGCAACTGGCGATCCGGATTGACCGCGCCACTGGCGATCAGTCTGCCCTCGCAAACCACGTCCTGATTCTTAAAGGCCGTTTCCCTGAATCGGCGGCTGCAAAATGGTACGACAGCGGAGCGAAGTAATGAGTGAAGGCCCAATGAACAACCATGAGCCCAGCCTGCCGCCACTCGGGCTGAAACAGAATGCTGGCGAAGAAACGGTGCCGGGAGAAACCACGGCTCTCGATGTCAGCAATCGCAAAAGCCTTGGCGCATTGATTCAGGAGGCCCGGACCGCCAAAGGTCTGAGTGCTGCCGATCTGGCCCAATCGCTGAATCTGGATCTGAAAATTGTCGAGCGACTGGAAGCCAACCAGTTCGAAGGCGGACCAGAGCCAATTTACGTACGCGCCTACCTCAAACACTGGGCAGGTATCGTCGGCGCGGACCCTCAGGTCTGGTTGCAGGCCTATCAACTGCAACATGGCGGCAACGTGGCCCCCAACAAAATTGGTGTCACGGCACCCATAGAGGTCATGACGGCCCATAAAACCAGCCACACCGTCCATTCCACCAACCAAAATAACGTCGGACGCACCATTTTGCGCTGGCTGCTGGCATTGGTTGTCTTGGTCATCATTCTGGCTGTAATCGCCATCGCCTTGCCCAGTGTCTGGCAGAAAGGGCTCAGCCTGCTTTCAGGGAAACAGGAACAGACACCCCTCACGCTGAATGGCGAAACGTCCGGTAGCACCGTCAGTTTACCCGTCCAGCCCCTGCCCGCGCTCAATACACCCGCAGAGCCCAGCAAAGCTGTGACGCAAACGACGACAAATGAAGCGCCCCCCCCGCCACCTCTGGCAACACCCTTGGTAGCCCCGGCTGCCAACGATTCAGCAAGTACACCGCCAAGCGTAACGTCCACAACGAACACACCGGCTCAAACAGAACCCACGACACCGGATACCGCCGCCTCGACAACGCCAACACCTGCCGACGCAACGCCAGCGGAGCAAACCGCTCCCGCTGCCGCGCCAAATGCGAATCTGGTCATCAAGGTCGATTCTGCGGATTGCTGGGTGGAAGTACGTGATGCAGCGGGCAAACGCTTGGTGTACGACGTCATCAAGAAAGGGGAAGAAAGAACCGTTCCTGGTGCCGGGCCATTTACGATCACGTTAGGCAACCCCAGCGCAGTCACGGTGCTTTGGAAGGGAGAGCCCGTCAAACTGGGCGCCCCCAACAGCACCACGGGTGTGATCCGCACCACGGTCGGTGGCTCATGAGCCACGTCCCCTCGCCCACGATTCGCCGACTGTCCCGCAAGATATTCGTCGGCAATGTGCCGATTGGTGGTGATGCGCCTGTGGCCGTGCAAAGCATGACCAATACCGAAACCTGTGATGTGGCGGCCACGGTGGCGCAAATTCAGGCGTTGCAGAAAGCCGGAGCCGATCTGGTGCGCGTATCTGTGCCCACCATGGAGGCCGCCGAAGCCTTTGGAGCAATCCGCAAGCAGGTCAGCCTTCCGCTCGTTACCGACATCCATTTCGATTACCGTATCGCATTGCGCGTGGCCGATCTCGGTGCCGATTGCCTGCGAATCAATCCCGGCAACATCGGTCGGGAAGATCGCGTGCGTGCCGTGATCGATTGCGCGCGCGACAAAGGCATTCCACTGCGCATCGGTGTCAACGCCGGCTCGCTGGAAAAAGACCTGCAACAGAAATACGGCGAGCCCACCCCGGAAGCGATGGTCGAGTCGGCCATGCGCCATATCGATATTCTTGATCGACTCGATTACCCCGATTTCAAGGTATCGCTCAAGGCATCGGACGTCTGGATGACCGTGCTCGCGTACCGTCAACTGGCCGGGCAGATCGAACAACCGCTGCATTTGGGTATTACCGAAGCGGGTGGATTGCGTTCCGGAGCCGTCAAATCGGCCGTCGGGCTGGGCATGTTGCTGGCCGAGGGCATTGGTGACACGATCCGCATCTCGCTGGCCGCCGACCCGGTCGAAGAAGTCAAGGTGGGTTGGGATATTCTCAAATCCCTGCGCCTGCGCAACCGCGGTATCAACCTCATCGCCTGCCCTTCCTGCTCACGGCAGGAATTCGATGTCATCAAGGCCGTCAATGCGCTCGAAGGGCGGATTGAAGACATCGACACCGCGATGGATGTTGCCGTGATCGGCTGCGTGGTCAACGGGCCGGGCGAAGCACGCGAAGCGGCCATTGGCTTGACCGGCGGGCAACCCAATCTGTTGTACATCAACGGCAAACCGGCAGGGAAACTGACCGAAGCCGAACTGGTCGATGGTGTAGAGCGCGCAATTCGTGAACGGATCGCCGCCAACAAAGCCACGGAATCCAGCCCTACCTAACTTTTCAAAGCACGATTATTAAAGCCCGACTACTCGATGAGCAAAACCATTAAAACCCTGCGCGGCATGCACGATGTGTTGCCCGGACAGACGCCCGGCTGGTCCCGGCTGGAATCGACCTTGAGCCAGACCGCCCGTCACTACGGTTATCAGGAAATCCGGATGCCGATCGTGGAACAGACAGCGTTGTTTTCCCGCGGGATTGGTGAAGTCACCGACATCGTCGAAAAGGAAATGTACACCTTTGACGATCGCAATGGCGACTCGCTCACCCTTCGACCGGAGGGCACCGCCAGTTGCGTGCGCGCCTGTCTGGAACACGGCCTGATTCACAACCAGCAACGCAAACTCTGGTACATCGGCCCGATGTTCCGCCACGAGCGCCCGCAAAAAGGTCGCTACCGCCAATTTCACCAGTTCGGCGTCGAAGCCTTTGGCGTGAACGGTGCGGAAATGGATGTCGAGCTCATGTTGATGGCATCTCGCATCTGGCAACAGCTGGGCATCACCGATGTTCAATTGCAAATCAATACCCTGGGCAGCAGCGACGCACGCGCCGCCCACCGGGCCGTGTTGATCGAGTATCTCAAAAGCCATGCCGACGACCTGGATGAGGAAGCCCGCGCACGTCTCGAAACCAATCCCCTGCGGATTCTGGACAGCAAAAACCCCGCCGTGCAGGCGGTGGTTGCCCATGCCCCGGCGCTTGCAGACTATCTCGACGAGGCCGACCGCGAGAACTTTGCCGAAGTGCAGCACTTGCTGACCGCAGCCGGCGTGTCGTTTGTCGTCAATCCACGACTGGTGCGCGGGCTGGATTACTACAACCGAACCGTTTTCGAATGGGTGACCGAATCACTCGGTGCCCAAGGCACGATCTGCGCGGGCGGACGCTATGATGGTCTGGTCGCGCAACTGGGCGGCAAGGCGACCCCTGCGGCCGGGTTCGCGATGGGACTGGAACGCCTAGTCGAACTCATCGGACAGGCGGACGATGAATCCACCGCCGACATTTACGTACTTTGGCCGGAGCCTTCCGCCAAAGGTGCGGCTCTTGCGGCAGCCGAAGGCTTGCGGCGCGCCTTGCCCGATCTGCGCATTCAATGCGCGCTTGATGGCGGTGCGCTGAAAAACCAGCTCAAGCGGGCCGATCGCAGCGGCGCCCGATTCGCGGTTATCATCGAGGATACGGCGGACGCCGACTCATGGCGCGTGAAGTCGTTGCGTCTAAATGCGCCGCTCGAGCCCATCCCTGAAGCCCCGTTGGAACCGGCCGCTGCAACAGCCCTGCTTCGCGCCGAACTGGCTGCGGACAGGCGGACAACATAATCTGTATGATCTGAACATCCAACAACCTCGATCTTGGCGATTTTGGATAAGAATCGCACCCATGAACCATGAATAAGGTGATGAGCCGTGACCGCAACTGACGACGAACAACTCGACAAACTCCGCGAATTCTGGACGCAATATGGCAAGACCATTATCGCCGGCATCATCCTTGGTCTGGCTGCCTTGGCTGCTTGGGCAGGCTGGCAAAGCTGGCAGGCGAAAAATCAGACAGCGGCCGCCATCGCCTTTCATCAGATCGAGCAGTTGAGCGCCGCCAATCAGCCGAATCAAGCCATGGAGGCCGCACGTAAGCTCGCCGAATCCGATCAGGGTTCGGTGTACGCCACACTGGCCCTGATGATCGGCGCACATGAAGCCATGTCGCAAAACGACCCGGCCAAGGCTGCCATCTACCTGAATGACGCCATGCAGCACGCGAAACAGCCGTCTCTCGCCGCTCTGGCCCAGCTTCGTCTGGCTCGGGTTCAATGGGCGCAGAACAAACCGGAACAAGCGCTGACCACCTTAAAGGCCAAAACCCCGCCCAAAGCCTATGAGTCCATGTTCACCGAATTGACAGGCGACATTCAGGCCAGCCAGAAAAACTGGGCCGCGGCCCGCGCCGCCTATGAACAGGTACTCGCGGCACCTGACTCGGCAAATACCATGGTACAAATCAAACTGGACAACCTGCCGGCAGCCTCTGTCGCCACTTCCTCACCGACAGCATCCGGCAAGGAGAAATCGTGATCATGACTTCATCAAATGTCTTCCAGCACGCCGCGCGCCTGCTGCTAATCCCACTTGCCATTGGCGTGCTCGCCGGGTGCTCATCCACGCGGGAACTGGTCAAGCCAACGCCCTTGACGCAAATCGACAACAAGTTCCCGCCCAAAATCCTGTGGGAAGCGAGCGCGGGCAGTGATCAAAAAGATGATCTGCTGCGAATTGCCCCGGTTGAATCCGGCGATCGCGTGATCGTTGCCGATGCCAAGGGCGATGTTTTTGCCTACAACCTCAAATCCGGCAAACGGCTGTGGGAAGCCGAACTGGATATGCCCATCAGCGTTGGCGGCGGCGCGAACGACTCGATAGTGGTGTTCGGTTCGGATACCGGCAAGGTGGTTGCGCTCGCCGTTGATAGCGGCAAAAAACTCTGGCAGGCAACGGTATCGACTGCCGTTGAAGCGGCACCCTCGGTGGGCGACACCCATGTGGCCGTTCGATCAAAAGACGGCAGCATTACCCTACTCAACTCAAAAGACGGCAGCACGGTCTGGTCCGTCAGTCATAACGAGCCCGATATGACGCTTCAGGGGCAAAGCCGTGCCCTGTTGTTCCCGGATGCGATTGCCGTCGGTTACGACGATGGCGAGCTTGCGATCCTGTCGCGGGCCGATGGTCGTCAACTATGGAAAAACCAGGTTGCCCTTCCCATGGGCCGTACCGAGATCGACCGCATGGTGGATATCGATGCCACGCCGTTGTTCGCGGATGCCGTTTTTTATGTCGCAACTTATCAAGGCCGGATTGCAGCCATCAATGCCAAGGGCGGACAAACCATCTGGAGTCGCAAGTTCTCCGGCTTCACCGACATGAGCATCGACCAGAATGCGCTGTATGCCACCGATGCGAGCGGTATCGTCTGGGCGCTGGATCGCCGTACAGGCGAGCCACTCTGGCGTCAGTCCGCTCTGGCTTATCGCGGTGTCACCGGGCCTGCGCTCAGTAACGGCAAGCTCGTGGTGGGCGACAAGGAAGGCTATCTGCATGTACTCGACCCGCAAACCGGTGCCATCGTTGGCCGTCTGCGCGTCAGCGGCGGGTTGATCGACCCGATGCGGACCGAAAACAATGTGGTGGCCGCTGTCACTCGTGACGGTGATCTGATCGTATTTGATCTGCCCTAAAGCCCTTTCGCGAACGCGAATAGACACAAACAAAGGATCGCTCAGCGGTCCTTTTTGTTTGTACGGTATGCTTGCCTCATGGAAACCCTCCGCACAACACCCGAGCTCGAACAAACGCCTGCCGCACCGCGACGCAGCAGGTTATGGCTATGGCGTGGGCTGACGTTGACTGGGTTGCTGGTTGCCCTGTGGTTGTATGTGCTGCCTTACCAGACTGGTGTGCGGCTGGATAAATCCTTAAGTGGCTGGGTTTCCGATCACCCGGACTGGACACTGGAGCGTGAAGAACGCAGCCTGTACCAACGCCATTATCGGCTTTACTGGCAACCTGACTGGGCGACCGAGCCCGTGGTACTCGACGCACGGGTTTTTCCCCGACCTTTCGGCTGGTCCAGTCCGGCGGGCAGGCAATGGGGCTGGGCGACCTTCGCCGTGCAGATGGATCCAGATAGCCCGGTGCAGATCAGAAATTTGCCGGATCGAGCCATCGAAATCACAGGGCAAGTGGAAAGCCTGGGCCTCGTCCGTTTCAATTGGGCCGCCGGCGATGCCGACAGCAACCAACTCGTTTACGACCGATCAGGCCGCGCTTGGCAAGGCACACTGAATCTGCCCGGCTGGCAAGTAATCACCCCCAGTCATCGTTTTTTGTTCGGTCGGACCTTGATTGACCTTCGTCTGCACCAACGCGCCAAGGCCAAAGATGCCTTCTGGCATGGGCTGGATGGTGAACTCGGCATCGATATCCGGCGAATCGGTTGGGGCAAGATCTCGTCCGCGATGGCCGCCTCAACCGAGACATCCATCCCCTCGTCCATGTTCATCGGTTCGTCCACCAGTGGCTTGATCGATCATTTCCAGTGGCGCATCCGCTTAATGCCGGATTTATCCGGCGGCCAGTGGGATGTGATCGGTTCCGGTGCGCTGGACGCACTTCAGCTCAATGGCCGGCACCTCGGGGGCGGACAACTGGCCTTTGCCGTCTACGCGGCCGATCCCGATTTTGCAGAGCGCTTTGCCGCTCTGGGGCGACACCTGCTGTTCAGCACGGAAACAATAACCAGCGGACAGGTTCTGGCACCCGTACTGAGTTCCTTGCAGTCGGCCGAAATTCGCCTCGATGCCCTGCGGTGGCAAACGCCCACGGGCAACATGGATATAACCGGCAAGGCATTCGGGCCTCAGTTCGCCGGACTGGACCCGCTGACAAGTCGCCAGCAGCACAAGCAGTCACAAGCCGATTGGCAGGCTCAGGTTCAACTTCAGTTCGGGGGTGCCATCATGCAAGCACCGCTTATCAATCCAATGGTCGACTGGCTGAATTCATGGCTTCCAGAACCGATACCCAGTTTCACTCAGACGGATAAGACGCCCGTTCGTCTCATTTTGGCCTACTCGCCTGAAGGCTGGGTGCTTCATCGCCCCGAAGCCCAACGCCCACCCGCCCCCTAGACCCTTTCGGGTTGCCATTGCATTGCTGCTGTGCTTAAGTAAAAAGGCGCATGGGTCGTCATCTTGCTCAATGAAGCGGCTCATCCGGCACCATGCACGCTGTACCACCAAGGAAATTTATGTCGTCCACTTGGGCTCAAAACGTTCAGGAAGCCACGCTGCTCCGGCATCGGTTACACCGATCACCGGAGCTGAGCTGGCAGGAACACGGCACGGCGCAAATCATCCGATCGGAACTCAAGGCGCTCGATATTCCATGGCGCGCCTGCGCGGGCACCGGCACGGTGGCCACGCTGGCACCGAATGCGTCCGGCCGACACATCGCGTTGCGCGGTGATATCGATGCGCTGCCCATTACCGAGCAAACCGCCGTTGATTGGATCTCCCAAACGCCCGGTGTGATGCATGCCTGTGGGCATGACGGCCACACCGCCACCTTAATGGCCGTAGCGCGCTGGCTCAAAACCAACGAATCGGCGCTGGCAGGGCCGGTGAGCCTGTTGTTTCAACCCGCTGAGGAAGGCGGCCATGGCGCCCGGGTGATGATCGAGGACGGCGCGCTCGATGGGGTGGACTGGATTTTCGGCTGGCACAACTGGCCCGCCATTGCCTTCGGGCAGGCCCTGTGCCCGGATGGCCCCGTCATGGCGGCCAACGGCATATTCGAGATTGAACTGACCGGACGGGGCGGTCATGCCAGCCAACCGGAGTTGTGCCGCGATCCGGTCGTGGCGGCGGCGGCGCTCACCCTGAATTTGCAACAGATCGTCTCGCGTCGCCTTCCTCCGCAATCTGCCGCGGTAGTGAGCGTGACCTCGATCGACGCACCGAGCGGCATCACCGTGATCCCCCAAACCGCTCGGCTGGCAGGCAGTATCCGCGTCGGCGATACCGCGCTACGTGCCGAGATCGGCGGCATGATCGGGGAAATCGCCCAAGCCACCGCGCAAAGCTACGGTGTTCAGGCGAACGTGACGGTCATGCCGCGCTATCAGGCCACCGTCAATCACGCGGCACCCGCCGCGCACTATCGTGGCACGCTCGAACAGGTGCTTGGCCCACATTGGTGCGATCACCGCTTGCCGACCCCGATCATGGCCTCCGAAGATTTCAGCTATTACCTCGCGCATATTCCGGGTGCCTTCGCGCTCGTCGGCGCGGACGATGGACAAGGTCATCACGCCCCCTGCCACAGCCCGCAGTACGATTTCAACGACCGCTTGATCGATCCGGTTGGTCGCATTCTTGCTTCACTAGTGGGTGTGCCGCCCGAATACGGGCCACGAGGGAACGACTGCGACCGTTGAGTGTCGCACTTTACTGTAATCGCGCAATTACTGCTCATCCGCCATTAGTCAATGGCTGCTCAGGAATCGTCAGGAAAACCTGAAATTCCACCGCTATCGGTGTGGTCCCCGCCACCCAACACCAACCAGGACAACTGGAACACCAGGGGAACACACCACGCCCATCGTCGATGGGCCTGCTCGTGGTGCGTCCGGAATCTCCCCGCATGCACCGACATTCACCCCTGTCCAGGAGAGTCACATGCAAATTTTTGAGGAATGGGAATCCGAAATCCGCGCCTACTGCCGGGCGACGCCCACCGTATTCAAAACCGCCAGCAATGCCCGTCAAACCGACGAATCAGGCAAAACTTATCTTGATTTTTTCGCCGGTGCCGGCGTCCTCAATTTCGGTCACAACAACCCCAAGATGAAAGAAGCGCTGATCGAGTACATACAGAACGACGGTGTGGCCCACAGTCTGGATATGTACACCACGGCCAAGCGCGCGTTCATCAAAAAATTCGTGGATACCATTCTCAAACCCCGTCAGATGGATTATCGGCTCCAGTTTGTCGGGCCAACTGGAACCAACGCGGTCGAGGCCGCGCTCAAACTGGCCCGACGCGTGACGGGGCGAGAAAATGTAGTCGCCTTCCATCACGCGTTTCATGGCATGACGCTCGGCTCGCTGGCCGCCACCAGCAACGCGCATTTTCGCAATGCCGCGGGCGTACCGCTCAATAACATCACGCACATGGCCTTTGGCTGCGAAACGCTGTGCCCCGGTTGCAAACTGGGATGCGGCATGAGCTCGCTCGAACGCATGCGCGACATTTATACCGACCCCGCCTCGGGCGTGGCCAAACCGGCCGCATTTTTGGTAGAAACCATTCAGGCCGAAGGCGGCGTGCGCATCGCCAGCCAAGAATGGCTGCTCGGGGTGCAGCAATTGGCTCGGGAACTGGGCGCACTGTTCATCGTTGACGATATTCAGGTCGGCTGTGGACGCACTGGCCCATATTTCAGTTTCGAGTCGTTCGGGCTGGACCCAGACATCATCACGCTGGCCAAGGGCATTGGTGGTTTTGGCACGCCGATGGCGATGAATCTCAACAAACCCGAACACGACAAACACTGGGCGCCCGGCGAGCACACCGGCACGTTCCGAGGGCAGGATTTATCGTTTATCGCCGGCACGGTCGCGCTGGGTTATTTTGATGATCCCGCCTTCATGGCGGATACCGAACGCAAGGGCAACATCATTGCCGAAGCGCTGATGGCCATTGCGAAAAAATACCCCGTTTGTGCGGTGCGTGGGCGCGGCATGATGCAGGCCATCGAGTTTCCAAGCGGCGAGCTGTCGAAAGCCATTGCCAGCGCCTGTTTTGAACGCGGCTTGCTGGCCGCCGTGTGCGGTTCACGCGGGCAGGTGATCAAGCTGATCCCGCCGCTGACCATCCCCGATGACGATTTGCACGAAGGTCTGGCCCTGTTCGCACAGGCCGTGGACAGTCAGATGGCCGAAGAACCGGCCAAACAAGAGGAGCTCGCCTCATGAGACAACGCGATGACATGACTTTTCCGATGGGGGAATACACTCGTCGGCTGAACGAATTGCGCACCCGGATGCAGGAACGATTGCTTGATGCCGTCATCATCACCGACCCGGAAAACCTGATGTATCTGACCGATTATCAGACCACGGGCTATTCCTTTTTCCAGGCGCTGGTCGTGCCGCTGGAAGACGAGCCGTTCATGATCACCCGCAACATGGAAGAATCCAATGTGATCGCCCGTACCTGGGTCGAACTGACGCGCCCCTTCCCCGATGGGGGCGACGCGATCCAGATGCTCGTTTCCAGCCTCAAGGAATTCGGCCTGTCGCACAAGACGCTGGGTTACGAGCGCAACAGCTATTTTTTCCCGGCCTACCAACAGGATTCGCTGCGGACCAGCCTGACCGATGCCCGATTGCAGGACTGCTTTGGCATTGTCGAATGCGGTCGGCGCACCAAATCCAGCGTTGAGATCGAGATCATGCGCAAAGCAGCTATCGCGACCGAGGCGGGCATGAAAGCCGGGCTTGATGCTTGCCGCGCCGGGGTCACCGAAAACGAAATCGCCGCGGAAATTTCGGCGGCCATGTTCCGTGCCGGTGGCGAAGCGCCTGCGGTGATGCCCTATGTCACCTCCGGGCCGCGCACCATGATCGGTCATGCCACCTGGGAAGGCCGCGTGGTGCAGCCCGGCGAGCATGTGTTCATGGAAGTCGGCGGCTGTTACCGGCGCTATCACACAGCCATGATGCGCACCGCCGTGCTGGGCGAACCGACCGATTACATGATGCAGGCACAGGAACGAATGAAGCTGGCACTCGAGCAGGTCAAGGCGCTGATCCGCCCCGGCGTGACGGTTTCCGATGCCGACAACCTCGTGCGCAGCATCATGACGGTCGACGACAAGCACGGCAAACTCATTACCCGCTCCGGCTATTCGATTGGCATCGCATTTCCGCCGAGCTGGGACGAGGGCTACATTTTAAGCCTGATGCACGGCGACAAAACCGTCCTGCGCGAGGGCATGACCTTCCACATCATCCCCTGGGCATGGGGCGTGGACGGCGACAAGACATGCGGCATCTCCGATACCATTTACATCACCAAGGATGGGTGCGAATCGTTCTTCACGCTGGATCAGGACTTTGTGATCAAACCGGAGGAAGGCAAGAAAGCGCTGCCACCATCGCCGCCACTTGAAATCATGGTGCCGCAAAACGTCACCCCCATCGCCAGCAAAGAAGGCAAAAACAAGAAGAGCCGCTCTACCGGCAAAAAGGAGCGTGAAGCCGTATGAGTTTTCAAGTAATCAACCCAACCACCGGACAACCGCTGCATTCATTCCCGTTCTTGAACGCCACCGAGCGTGATGCCGCCATATCCGCCTCAGCCGAGGCGTACACACACTGGCGCAAAACCAGCATGGCAACGCGTGCCGACTTGCTGCGCCGCGTCGCTCAAATCATGCGCGAAGAGGTCGAATCGCTGGCCCTGCCCATGGTCGAAGAAATGGGCAAACCACTCCGCGAGGCCCGAGGTGAAGTGCTTAAATCGGCCTGGTGTGCCGAGCATTACGCCAGCCACGCCGAAGGCTATCTGGCGCCCGAGATGGTGCCTTCAGACGCGCTGATCAGCTACGTGCAATACTTGCCGATTGGCCCCGTGCTGGGCATTTTGCCGTGGAATGCACCGTTCTGGCTGGCCTTCCGGTTTGCCGCGCCCGCCTTGATGGCAGGCAACACCTGCCTGATGAAACACGACGGCCATGTGCCTGCCTGCGCCGCTGCCATCGCGGATGTTTTCACGCGTGCCGGTGCGCCCGATGGTGTGTTTCAAAACCTGCCGCTCGATACGCCGGATATCGCCGCCGCCATCAATAATGAACAGGTGCGCGCGGTCTCGTTCACGGGTTCCGACCGGGCCGGTTCCATCGTCGCAGCCACCGCCGCCGCGCAGATCAAACCCGCCGTGCTCGAACTCGGTGGCTCTGATCCTGTGATCGTATTGGCCGATGCCGACCTCGACAAAGCCGCCGACACCATCGTGCTCTCGCGCATCATCAACGCCGGGCAATCCTGCATTGCCGCCAAGCGGATCATCATCGAGCAATCGGTGTACGAATCGTTTCTGGACAAACTCAAAACCCGTTTTGAGCGGTTAAAACTCGGCGATCCGCATCTGGAAACCACTGATGTCGGCCCCATTGCCCGCACCGATTTACGAGATAACCTGCACCGCCAAGTCACCGCATCCATTGAAGCGGGCGCGCGATGTTTGCTGGGCGGCACACTACCCGAAGGCGAGGGTTTCTTTTATCCGGTCACCCTGCTGGCCGATGTGGGCCCGGATATGGTGGTCAGCTGCGAGGAAACCTTCGGCCCGGTTGCCGTCGCCATGGCCGCAAAAGATGCCGATGAGGCTTTGCGCATCGCCAACGACACGCCCTATGGCCTGGGCGCGGCCATCTGGACAGCCAACACAGCGGCGGCAATTGCCATGGCCGCCGACATCGAATCGGGCCAAGTTGCGATCAACGGCATCGTTAAAACAGACCCTCGGCTGCCGAGCGGCGGCACCAAACGTTCCGGCTATGGCCGCGAGCTCGGCGCGCACGGCATCAAGATGTTCGTGAATGCACAGCAAGTTTGGGTGGGGCGGAGTTAAGCCACCCCAAGCCATAGGCCATAGGCCATAGGCCATAGGCGATAGGCGATAGGCGATAGGCGAATGGAAGCGCAGGGCAAGGATAATTCAGCATTATTTGCCCAAGGCTGCGATAATCGCGCGCAATATCCGGATCATGGGCGCAAGTGAGCGCGGCATGATTCGGCCTGAATGTGCCTGGCGAGATTGATGGATTCCCCATGAAACCTGTGATTGCTTTAGTCGGACGGCCCAATGTCGGCAAGTCCACCCTGTTCAACCAGATGACGCGTTCGCGCGCGGCGCTGGTGGCCGATTACGCCGGGCTGACACGTGATCGCCAATACGGTTCGGCCGAACACGAAGGACGCGACTTCATCGTCATCGACACCGGCGGGCTGACCGGCGAGCGCGGCGGCATCGAGGCATTGATGCAGGATCAAGCCTGGGCAGCAATCGAGGAAGCCGACTGCGTGGTGTTCATGGTCGATGCGCGGGCGGGCCTGACGGTGGCCGATCAGGAAATCGCGGAGAAGCTGCGCCGTTCGAGCAAGCCGATTCAACTCGTGGTCAACAAGGTCGATGGCGTGGATGAATCGCTAGTGCAGGCCGAATTTGCGCGCCTCGGCTTGGGCGAGCCGGTATTCACCACAGCCTCGCACGGTCGCGGCATCAGCACCTTGTGGGATGCGGTTCTGGTGAGACTGGCCGATAAATTGGCCGTGATGGATGAAGAGCCGGAATACGACGAAAAAACCATTCGCGTGGCGCTGATCGGCCGACCGAACGTGGGCAAATCCACGCTCACCAATCGCCTGCTTGGTGAAGATCGCGTGTTGGCCTTCGATCAACCCGGCACCACGCGCGACAGCATCTACATTCCCTTCGAGCAGAACGGCAAGGCATACACGCTGATCGACACCGCGGGCGTGCGCCGCCGGGCGCGCGTCAACGAGATGATCGAGAAATTCAGCATCGTCAAAACCCTGCAAGCGATCGAAGCGGCCAATGTGGTCATTTTGGTCTGCGACGCCCACGAAGGCATCAGCGAACAGGATCAGCATCTGCTCGGCTTTATCCACGACCGGGGCCGCGCACTCGTTATCGCCATCAACAAATGGGACAACCTGACCGACTACGCGCGCGCCGAGGTCAAACGGCAGATCGACCTGAGGCTCGATTTCATCAACTACGCCGAGATGCATTTCATCTCGGCATTGCACGGCACCGGCGTGGGGCATTTGTTCGAAAGCGTGGACAAGGCTTACTTGGCCGCCATGCGCGACATCAGCACCAATGTGCTCACCCGCTCGCTGGAAGCCGCTGTGTTCGCGCATCAACCGCCATTGATTCATGGCCGCCGCATCAAGCTGCGTTATGCCCATCAAGGGGGCAGCAACCCGCCGATCATCGTCATCCACGGCAAGCAAACCGACCGATTGCCGGGCAACTATTCACGTTACCTCGAGGGCTGGTTCCGCAAGGAATTCCAACTCATGGGCACCCCGATTCGGCTGGAATTCCGCACCGACAGCAACCCCTATGAAGGCAAATACGATATCCGCACGCCGCTGCAACGCTTCAAGGCCAAGAAAGAAGAACGTCAGATTGCGGGCATGAAGCGCAAATCGGCCGCCAATGCCGAACGGCGCGCCCGCGACGAAGCCGCATCGGGCAACACGCCGCCCGCGACCTCTGTTAAAGCAGGCAAGCCTGCGGCCAAAGCCACCACCACTAAAACCACAGCCAGAAATTCGGCCAAAGGTGCAGCAAAAAGTACGGCCCGTCCGGCAGCCAAAACCGCTGCCCCCAAAACCGTCGCCAAAGCCAACAGCCGTAAAAGCGCCCTTTCGGCCCGGCCCGCGGCCAAAGTTGCCCCTCGCAAACCCGGCGGTGGCCGGGGTGGGCGTTCGGGCGGCAAATAAACTTAGACGGCTTATGCTGTCGCGAGATTCATCGGCCTGATCATCGGTGGGTGCTGTGGATCGTAATTCTCTGGCAAATCGCCCTCGGCAATCTTGTGTGAACGGCTAACCAGAAAATCGACCATATGATTCCGCAGGGTATAGAAATGCGGGTTATGGTGCATTTCTGTGCGCAAACGCGGACGTTCCAGTGGATTCTCCACGATTTCGGCTATTTTGGCATATGGTCCGTTGGACATTAGAAGGATTTTGTCCGCCAGTAAAATAGCTTCATCGACATCATGGGTGATCATGAATACGGTCTGCCGAGTCGCTGCACAGATCTTCACGAGCTCATCTTGGATTACGCCGCGTGTCAATGCATCAAGTGCACCGAAGGGTTCATCCATCAGCAGCATTTTAGGTTCGATAGCAAAGGCGCGGGCAATACCCACACGTTGTTTCATGCCACCCGAAAGTTGGTGCGGTTTTTTATTCAGCGCATGCTTCAATCCGACCAATTCCAGATACTTAACACAATGCGTCTGAACTGCCTCCTTGCCCCACTGCGGCCAGCGAGATTTCACAGCAAATGCCACGTTTTGCTCTACGGTAAGCCAAGGCATCAAGGCATGACTTTGGAATACCACCCCTCGGTCGAGGCTGGCGCCGGAAACTTCCCGTCCATCCATGAATACGTTGCCCCCGCTGGCTGAGTCAAGACCCGCTAGCACATTGAGAATCGTCGATTTGCCGCAACCCGAGTGGCCGATGATGCAAATAAACTCACCGCGCTGCACCTCGAAATGGATATTGTCGAAAACCGTCACGTCGTCACCACCCGAAACTCCAGGAAATATTTTCTTGAGTCCTTCGACTTTAAGGAAAGCTTGGCTCATGTTATTACTCCTGGTAGGCCACAAAACGAGTTAGCGCACCAAATATTGCATCCAGCAACATGCCGACGACACCTATCATGAAGATGGCAAAAATCACATTGGCCAGATTAAGGTTATTCCATTCGTTCCAGACGAAGTAACCGATTCCGGTACCACCGACCAGCATTTCTGCCGCGACGATGACGAGCCAGGCAATGCCCATAGAAATACGCATCCCGGTCAGGATAGTGGGTGCGGCGGCAGGCAGGATCACCGTTATTGCTGTCTTGAGGGGGGTAACTTCAAGGGTTTTGGCCACGTTCAACCAATCTTTTCTAACTGAGGCCACGCCATGCGCGGTATTGATCATCATCGGCCAGATGGAACATATGAAAATCACAAAAATCGACGATGCATTGGCATCCTTGATGGTATAAAGCGCGAGCGGCATCCATGCCAGTGGCGAAATCGGCTTAAGCAATTGAATGTAAGGGTTGAGCGCCTTGAACACCAGTGGCGACATACCAATCAAAAAACCAAGCGGAATGGCCACAATCACTGCGAGCAGAAAACCCGCCAGAACCCGCCCCAAAGACCAAGACAGCTGGATGCCGATTCCCTTGTCGTTGGGGCCGTTATCGTAAAACGGGTTAGCGAGTTGATGCAGCAGGGTCTGGCCTACAGCATCTGGCGTGGGTAATCCGGCGGCCTTCGTAGTTGCCGTACCCATCATCGCGGCATATTCCGGATCAGCATAGGCTGGCGCACTTGACGCTTTGGGTTGGGTAGCCAGTTGCCAAACGCCCACAAATGCCAATAACAGCACGATGGATACCAGCCCGGCGCGCAGGTTCAGGGACGGGCTCATGTTCAGGTTCTCCGAATACTAAATGAATCGAGGTAGGCCTTAGGCTGACTGGGGTCGAAAACTTTGCCCATGATGGTATGGTTTTCATAGTTCGAATCTGGTGCGCTCAGGCCCATTTCCCGCAGACGAGTACGGGCATCAGTGGCCAAAAAAACCTGTTCGGCGATTTGTTTGTAGTCGATGTCCTGCTTGATATACCCCCAGCGCTTAAGTTGGGTCAGCATCCAGACCCCCATCGACTGCCAGGGGAACGGGTCAAAATCGGCCCGCCCGGGTACGTCCCGAATGTTACCCAGACCATCCGCAAACTTGCCGGTCATAACCTGTTGCAGCACGGGAATTGGCTGATTCAGATAATTGGCAGGTGCAATAGCCTCAATAATAGCCGGCCGGTTTTCCTGCTTGTGGGCATACACCGTAGCATTGGCAATCGCTCGAAACAGCGCAGAGAAGGTATTGGGGTTTTCCTTGACGAAACTCTCGGTTACCCCAAAAGCACAGCAGGGGTGACCGTCCCAGATGTCTTTTGATAAAACCTGGATAAAAGCAAAGCCTTCGTATACAGCCCGTTGATTAAATGGCTCAGGCCCGAGGAAGCCATCTATATTGCCTGCACGCAGGTTGGCAACCATGTCGGGCGGAGAAATGATGGTGAGTTGAACATCTTTGTCTGGATCAATGCCATGCTCGGCGAGGTAGTAGCGTAAGAGCATGTTATGCATGGAATAATCAAAGGGAATCCCGAATTTCATACCCTTCCAATTTTTAGGGTCGCGGTTGTCTTTGTGCTTAATGTGCATGGTAATCGCCTGACCATTGATGTTCTGGATGGTAGCGACAAAGGTTTCATTCGTTTTGGAACCCAATCCCATGCTAGCGGCGATAGGCATGGGTGAGAGCATGTGCGAGGCGTCATATTCATTATTCAAAACCTTGTCCCGCACTAATGCCCAACCGGCCGTTTTGATAATGTCGACATTCAGGCCTTCCCGCTCATAGAAACCCATGGGTTTGGCCATGATGATTGGCGTAGCACAAGTAATAGGAACAAAACCTACCTTGAGATTTTTTTTCTCCAATGGACCGCCCTCGGCAGCCAAGGCTTGTGCGGCGCCGAGGGGAAACAGGCTGGATAATGCAGCCATGGCGGTTCCCGCACCAACCGCCTTCAAGAAGTTACGCCGTGTTTCATCGTGGGGGAAAATCGAGCGCACGAGCGTCGATTCTATTACACGGTTGAGCGCGGATTCTTCTTCCCTAGGTTCTGGTGTGGAGGCGGCTTGCGCATCATGCTCTGACTGACTGGCATGTTGGCCGCATGAGCAGCCTTTCTTGAAGCGAATGGTCGGATCGAAGGGGTTTTTAAAAGCAGACATGAGCGGTCTCCCGATGGGTTATGAGTCAGTCAACACATAAGAACGCAATCCTCATGCCAAATAAGCACCGGTCATTAAACCCTCTGAAAAGAATTTGTCAAAAGCGCCCCAAACCAGGATTTAACAATATTTAAGAACCAATATGGTGCGTAAACAAAACCATTTGACAATTATCAGTGCGGGTCGAATTGAACATTGAACCAATCCAAGTCATCACACATTGTCGAACAATGTCTTACAAAGCAATCAACTCTTTGGCCTGCATCTTGCTCAATGTTTAGTATTGTTTTGAGGAACACAGCCAATAATGACTATCTCAATCAAACCAACCACGACAACAAATGCAGATGAAGATGTCGAACTCCTGATCATCTACGAAGCTTCGCGCTTGATGACGCACAATGGCACTGCCGATGAGGCCATTAACGGCATCCTGCGGCTGATGTCACAGATGATCGGCCTGAATCGTGGGCGCGTCACGCTGAAAGACGACGACATGGACACCCTAAGCATTCGCTATTCCTATGGGCTAACCCCGCCAGAGCGAGCGCGGGGGCACTATGTCATCGGCGAAGGCGTTACCGGGCGTGTCATGCAGACCAGACAAGTCGCCGTCGTCCAGAATATTGACGACGAACCGGTCTATCTGACACGAGCCGTGGAACGCGGTACCCTACCACAGGAAACTGTAGCCTTCTTGGCCGTTCCCATCCTCTATAACAACACACCACTTGGTGTGCTCGGGGCCCACCGACTTCGCGGACGCAAACGCCCCTTCAGTAGAGATATCAATCTGTTGCAGGTATTAGCGACACTGATTGCACAAATTCTGAGCCTGAGTCGACTCATTGAAGAAAAGACCGCTCTGCTGGCCGACGAGAACCGTGCCCTTAAACAAGCGTTGGATCAGAAGACCGAAGGCACCCACGGCATCCTGGGCGAAAGCCCAGCTCTACGTCACGCACTACGACAGGCCCTGCATGTTTCCCCGACTCAGGCGACCGTGCTTCTCACCGGCGAATCAGGCACCGGCAAAGAACGCTTCGCTCGCTTAGTGCATATCACCAGTCAGCTGCGCGACGGACCGTTCATGGCCATTAACTGCGCGGCCATTCCAGAGGCATTGCTCGAATCGGAATTATTCGGCCATGAGAAGGGCGCCTTCACCGGTGCGGTGGTCAAGAAACAAGGGATCATCGAATTGGCCAACAATGGAACATTGTTCCTCGACGAAATCGGTGATCTGGCGCTCGATTTACAGTCTAAGCTGCTGCATGTGCTTGAGAAACGGGCAATAAAGCGCGTGGGCGGTACTCAGGATATACCGGTTAATGTTCGTATCATTGCGGCCACACATAAAAACCTGCAGAAGGCTGTCAATGAAGGGCAATTCCGAATCGATCTGTTTTATCGCTTGAATGTGTTCCCCATCCATCTGCCACCGCTGCGGGAACGAGGGGGTGATGTAAGTCATCTGGCACGGCACTTCCTGCAACGGGCCAATCATGAATTTGACCGTAATACGGTATTCGGCCCCGGCGTGCTGGAGCGACTGGATGGCTACAACTGGCCTGGCAACATACGCCAGCTGGAAAATATTGTTAAACGAGCCGTTCTGATCGCGCAGAACCGAGAGATCACAATCGACGATGTGATTTTGATCCTGCAGCACGAATCGCATATCGGAGAGCATCTGGAAGCAGGCTCGACAAAATCTGTCGCACCGATCGAGCCCCCATCACTGCCTTCAAAATCGCATCAACCGACTCAGCGTGGTTACGGTTGGGTGCGTGCCGATGAAACCCAAGGCCTGCTCGACGCCTTGCGTCAAACCGGTGGAAACAAGACTCGGGCTGCAATGACGCTTGGCATGACGCCACGTCAATTCCGCTATCGGCTGGAACGCTTGGGGCTGCTGGCTCAATAGATTATGCGTGGAGCGGGCGCCTTTCAGAGAATCGGACCGGCCACGCCGATCAGGATGATCAGAATGCCCAGCGCCAGGTTGATCGCCATGATCTGGCGGATGGGCTTCATGGCCGCAGCGGCATCCGGCCAGCGCTGCTCACTGACGGCCCGATGCAACCTTACAACCAGCACAAACGACAGCCAGGCAAACAGCAAGATCATGATCCAACCAATCACCTGCATCGCCACAAGATATGCTTGCGTTAGAGAGCCGTCAAAACGAGTGAACAAATCAACATAACCGGTGGTTACCAGTATCACGATGAAGAACCAGACCCAAGGAAAAAACCGTGCGAAGACAGTGCTCCAAAGTTGCAACCGCTGGGGCGGTTCGAACATCGTGCTCACCGGCCGCAGCACCATGAAAGCGAAGAAAATGCCGCCTATCCAGAGAACGGCGGCCAAGTCGTGCATAATCGTTATGAGCATGTTCATCACTGATTCCTCTTGCGATAGAACACCCTCAATCATAAGCCAAGGGCGGTTCTCTTAGGGCCGTTTCACCCAACCCTACCAACCACTAATCGCTCAACGGTGCGCAACCTGGGTTCTGCACGAATGACGCCAATCAAGGACTCCCCGTTCAGGCGACGGCGTATGGCAAGCCTTCCTCGATTGGCAGGGACGGATCGCGAGACCATTCGTTCCAAGATCCGAAGTAAAGTTTCACGTTCTCGATACCGGCTGACTTCAAAGCGACCAGGGTATTGGATGCGCGCGCACCTTTGAAGCAGTAGAGATACACCGGCGTATCCTTAGAGATACCGACGGTGGCACACTCTGCCAGCACTTCTTCCGGCGCCTTGAACATCGGTACGGCGCCCGGCTTCATGAGGCGATACCACTCTATCCAGACCGCACCCGGCAGTCGTCCCTTGCGCGGGCAAAAATCTTTGCCGTAGGGGGAGGAACTGGTCCCGATCCACTCATCGATGTCCCGTACATCAAGTAAAACGGGGCTCTCGCTGTCCAGAGCAGCCAGAATCTCATCCTTACCGATCATAAGATCAGTGCCCGTATCGATCAGCGGGAAGCTAGCGGGGATAGGTGTCGGCACCTCCGTTGAGACTGGCAGCGATTCTGCGAGCCAGGCTTGATAACCGCCATGCAGAATATTCACCTTCGGATAACCGAAGTAGCTCAACAGGAAATAACCACGGCACGACATGCCAAAACCTGTATTCATTGCATCTTCGTAGATGATCGCCGTTTCTTTGCCAGACAATCCAGCCTTGCCGAATGTTTCGGCGAATTTCACTTTCAATTCTTCCAATCCCTCGGGCGAGGACGTTGCCAGAAAGGTAAAAATGTCATGGATATTGACCGCACCGGGAATATGGCCGGCGGCATAAGCGTCTGGGTTTCGGGCATCAATGACCACTGTTGGCTCGGTATCCATCAGGGTCTTCATTTGGGGGGCGGTTAGCAGGACAGAACTCATGGCAAATCTCCTATGAATCAATGAACAAGAAAGATAATAAGGCATTGTTTTGAATATAATTCATGCTGCGGTGGTAGCCCCAAACAAGGAATCAATCACGATAGGATGCAGGTACTCGCTTTGCGGCGTGCACCGTCCGGTCAATGCATAGCCCATCAATTGGTTACGAACCAGAAAATCCATACGACAGGCTCCTTTGTCTGCCTCATTCACCTCATCCGGGGTGTGAACATGCCAGTTGCCAAAATCAGCCACACTCCGATCGGGCGGGCAAACGTTGATTGGAAGGCTGGGGGTTTTGACTCTTATGGCTGTTGGAAGATGCTCAAATGGTCTGTGCTTTCCAACAAGCGCAGCCGCAACGGTTGCCGCCTGGCGACGAATAGGCTCGATGTAAAAGTAGCTCCGCCCATCGACCTCAACACAATCACCAATGGCGTAGATGTGCGGATCGCCGGTACACATATTGTCCGCGTTCGCGACGATGCCGCGATTCACATTCAACCCCGCCTTTCTGGCCAAATCGGTGTTCGGCACCAGGCCCACCGCAGAGATCACCAGATCCGTGGTCAGTAACTCGCCATCGCTCAAGGTCGCGCGCAAGCGATTACCGTTTGTGTTCAGCGCCGCGATGCTAATACCGGGCATAAACTCGGTACCGCGCTCACGCAGCGAGGATAATAAGAGACGGGCAACCGGCGTTGGCACCAACCGTCCAAGAAGTTGTGCCCCAAGATCAAGTAAGGTGACCCGATGCCCGCCCGCTTGAAGGTCTTCAGCGAACTCGACCCCAATCAATCCCGCCCCGATCAAGGTGACGTGCTGAGGTCCCCTTGAGAGTTTTTCTCGCATCTTGCGATAGCTTGTCAAATCATTAACCCGCAGGATCTGGTCGGCTGCATCGCCTTCACAGGCAAGGCGACGTTGTGAGGAACCCAGCGCCAGTACCAAGTCGCCATAGGCTACCTTGCCCTTGGTCGTCATCAGCCGCTTATCTTTGGGCTTGATGCTCAAAACACGCGTGTTTGCCTGCAGGGTCACACCAAGCGCTTCTGCCTTGTCCGGCCCGGATTGTTCGATCAAGTCATCCGCGCTGCGCCCCTGACCAATGGCCATGGATAATGATGGCTTGGGATACACACAACCATCATCGGCGGTGATCAACGTGATTTGTCGATCCAAATCCTGCGCACGAAGCTGCTCTACAGCAGTCCAACCGGCAATGCCACTGCCGACAATGACGACGGCATCCTCACCACCGATCTGACCCCGCGCACGACGTGGACGAGTCATCGGACCACTGGACGCGCGTTGAGCCGCGTATTCTTCCATCGTGATGAAATCAGCCTTGGTTACCCCGCACAACGGGCAGGACCAATCCTCGGGAATGTCTTCAAAGCGGGTGCCCGGAGCGATGCCACTATCCGGATCGCCCTTGACCTCATCGTATATCCACCCACATATCAGGCAGATCCAACGCGGCGTGTCGTCATTTATGGTCATGCGCCCAACCTCACTCTCCTGCTCGATTCGCTTAGAGAGCCGCCATGGCATCGATTTCTTTGCGGAGGTGTTTGGTAGCCGGGGTCACGATAGCGACGAAGTAGGCTTCGCGCAGCTTTCGTTGTGCTGGGGCGTCGTGCAAATAACCACTGGCTCCCGTGTGCAACATGGCGGAATTTGCCGCGCGCAAGGAGAGCTCGGACCCGAGCAGCCGCGCCTCCAATACCGTACGCATGAATTCCGCATCCTTGTTGAAAATATCTTCACCCAAACTGGAGATAAGATCGCGCGCATCTTCCAGCTCCTCGCGCAATTCGTCAGGGCGATCATCCAAATAACAATTCACATGGCCGAGCTTGGGCTCTACGTCCTCGCACAGTTTGATGCACCCTTCAACCAGACCAGTCGCCATGCCGGTTTGCATCAGCACAAAACCAGCCTTCATCTTTTTGATATAGGGTATCAGCGGATCACCGAGAACATGGTTCTTGGGTACGAATACCTCTTTGAAAGACAACGCATAAGTACCTGTGCCTTCCATGCCACAGAACTTGGCCAGTTGTTTCAATGTCACACCGGGCCAGGAGGTGTTAACCATGGCCATCACATCGCGCGGCTGATTGCCACCAACCTTGAAAATGGAGCCAAACCAATGATCCGGACCGAGATTCGACACCCATGGCAAGGTACCGTTGAGAAGATAGCCGTCTTCTGTTTCGACTGCAGAGAGCAGTAAGGGCTCAATACCGGCTAGATATTTCATGGGGTTGGAGAGTGCAGTACCACCTAAAACCTCACCACGGGCAAGCTTGGGCAAAAGAGTTCGCTTGAGATAATCGTTGGCTGACATTTCGACGTACCATGCCGCCACATTCTGAGCCCAGACCATAAAGCCTGTAGACATGCACTCCTGGGAGACAATATCCATCGCCTTCAGGGCAGAATTGATATCAAATTCACCGCGGCCATTTTGCGAGGCCAGATGCTGGCAGAAGGCGCCGGTTTCGCCCAGAGCCCTAAGGACTTCAGCCGGGTAATAACCCTCGTCAATTTTGACAGTCAAAGGAGCAAGCTTATCGCGCACAACATCTCGAACCTGATTGAAGAGCAGCTCGCCCTCGGGGATGCCTAGCGGTGGGTTGTTAAGAGTCGCAGCTACTGCGGTCATGACATTCTCCTAGAGTAATGAGGCTGCACGACGAAGCATGCAGCGTAAATCGGCATCAGATCAGCGCGCAGTCCAGAGCAACCGGGCGCGTCATGGTGTTCGCAACAGGTGACCATTTCTTCGCATGTTGCAACAGTGCATCTTTTTCAGACTCACTCATCGGATCGACAGTTTCGAGATCGAACTTCACGCGGATGGCGGTGAAACCCAGCGGCTTGTCGTCGTCCAAATCGCCAGTACCCCACACCGCTGTGACGTTGATGTCACCCTCGATATGGAGTTCGAGTTTCGTCAGCTTGATACCCCGTGCTGTCGCGTTGGCATGGACCCCAACCGCCAGGCAAGCGCCCAGTGCGGCCATCAGAGCTTCGGATGGGTTGGGTGCCGTATCCTCACCCAACAGATGCGGCGGTTCGTCCACAATGACCGGATCGAGGCTCCGGATGTAAGTCAGGTTGCGAAATTGGCCCTCGCAAACGGTCTTGGCTTTCAGGGTAACGATCGTATTCGGGTTGGCCTTACCTTTTTCGGCCAATATAGTTAGTCCATCTCGCTTTCTGTGATACTGATCACAGCCGGCAGGTAGCTGTCGGTGGAAGTGGGATATGCGCCTGCGGATTACGAATTTCTCGGCCAAATCACCCGATGATCACCGCTTTGGTTTCGAATCTGCAGGTGCGCTTGAGTGCGACAACGAATACTCAGGGCTTGCCGTCACACCGGCTCTCTATATTGCCTTCGCAGCGCCCAAGCACGCACATCCCGTGCCTTCAGTCTAGCAGTCCGGAGGTCATCATGAAATCTCAACTCACACTTCAATCTGACGGCGAATTTGCCGCCTTTATCGGTATCGACTGGGCAGATACCAAGCATGACATTTGTCTGCAGGCTGCGGACGGCGTCCAGCGAGAGTTTGCTGTCCTGCCGCATCGCCCGGCTGACATTGATGACTGGGTGGTTACCCTGCGGCACAGATTCCACGGCCGACCCGTGGCTATCTGCATCGAGACATCCCGTGGCGCACTGGTCTATGCACTGCAAAAGTATGATTTCCTGGTCCTGTTCCCGATCAATCCGGCCACACTCGCTAAATACCGGCAAGCCTTCAAGCCCAGCCGTGCCAAGTCAGACCCAACGGATGCACAGATCGCCCTGGAGATTCTCATGAATCACCGGGATAAGTTGAAGCCACTTCGCCCGCAAAGCTCCGGCATTCGCACGCTGACGCTGCTTCTGGAGGAGCGCCGCCAGATCGTAGACGAACAGCGGCGCCTCACCAATCGCCTGATCAGCAACCTCAAGCAATACTATCCCCTGGCTCACGAGTGGTTCGAGAATAAGAACACCACATTGTTCTGTGAGTTCATGGCCCGTTGGCCTACCTTGAAGCAGTTGCGGCAAGCCCGCCGCAAAACCCTGGAAGCCTTCTTCCGGGAGCACAACTGCCATCACCACAAGCTGGTCGAGGAACGGCTTGCCAGCATCAAGAATGCGGTGCCGTTGACCGAGGATCCCGCCATCATCAGGCCCAAACAACTGCTGGTTGAAAGTCTGGTGGAACAGTTGCGGATAACACTCAAGTCCATTGCCCGCTTCGATGCTGAAATCGACGCGCTGGCTCCAACGCTTCCTGATTATGACCTGTTCAGGTCATTGCCTGGCGCCGGACCGACACTGGCTCCGCGCTTGCTGGTTGCCTTTGGTGAACAGCGCGACCGCTATTCAAGCGCCGCCGAAATCCAGATGTATGCCGGCATCGCTCCGGTCACAGAGCGCAGCGGCAAGCAACATTGGGTGCACTGGCGAATGCAATGCCCGACATTTATGCGCCAGACCTTTGTTGAGTGGGCCGCATTGACTATTCCCCGCTCCTACTGGGCCAATGCCTACTATCGTCAGCAGCGCGCCAAAGGCGCAGCCCATCAGGCCGCGTTACGCGCTCTGGCGTTCAAGTGGGCCCGCATCCTGTACCGCTGCTGGCTGACGCGTACACCGTATGATGAGTCGAAATATCTGACTGCACTTAAACGCCGTGGCTCGACATTGCTGTCGCTGCCGGTCCTCACGGAGGCCGCCCAAACAGCATAAAAAACACTTGACGACCATCTCAGGGCACAAAGCCGCCAAGCCTTGTTTGTCGATTTCACGCAATGCCTGGCGGACACAAGCGGGGGCTACGGGTTCTAAAATTGGGGTACTCATGAAATTTCTCCTAGTCTTTGGTTGATGGTATCAAGTACAAAACGCTTCTCTGGACTAACAATGCACACCCTGTGCCAACCAAGCTAAATACCTAATAAACATGTCGTTAAATGAATTAACCCAGTCCTTGCAGATAAAAACACCCTGATTGTCATCGCTCTATGTCCGACAATGTCAAGTATTAATCGGACAATGTTGCCATTTGATTAGCCGCTTGTCGGAAACGGAACTCTATACGCAGTCTCTTAGGAAAATGTTTGGCCTCCCGCGTAGTTTGCTTGCATTCCTTCATCGGGTCGCCCGCAAGATAGTGCAAGGCACAACGTCATGTATTGGAAGTAAATTCAATAAACGAAAAGACACGACCGCACAATTAACCGCGTGAGCCGATGTTGCGTGAATCAACTTGGCAGGATTCTTGATGTGTATTGAAATGCGTGCACACGAAGCGCTTTAATAACCACACTAAACGGAGTGATCATTATGATGACCAAAGAAGCCTTGACCGCCCTGATTTTGGAAAAGAAAGCCGCTCTCTCACTGACTTGGGAAGCCATCGCAGCAGGCATGAGTCTGTCGCCCGTATTTGCCGTTTCGGCTTGTCTCGGCATGAACAGCCTTAAAGAAGAACCCGCACAGAAACTGGTGACGCTACTGGATCTGCCTGCCGAAGCCAAAACCATACTCATGGCTTGCCCGACCAAGGTCTGGGACAAAGCCATCCCGACCGATCCCTTGATTTATCGCTTTTATGAAGTGATCGGCGTGTATGGCCCGACCATCAAATCGCTGATCCACGAAAAATTCGGTGACGGCATCATGAGTGCCATCGATTTTTCCATGCACATCGACAAGGAAGAAAATCCGGCGGGCGACCGCGTCGTCGTCACCATGAACGGCAAATTCCTGCCCTACAAATCCTGGTGAGCGAACCCGTTCTCACGCGTACGGGCAAGTTCGCCCATCGGCCTTTTAGTTTTTGCGTGAGGGGCCTGAACGCGACCGTCCCAGGTAGCCTGTATCCCTGTCATAAGTGCCATGCCGCCTGTGTTTCATGAGCGGCCGTCTTTCCGTCTGCTTGGTATTGAGTCCGACCCCATTGATTACGCAGAGAGACTCTCAGGATAGTTAAATACGTATCCAGAAACGGTCACGCATGTGAGCCGAGCTTGCTTGTGTCGGCAAGTACGATCTGGGCGCGGATCGGGCGGTGATCGGATGCGATACGCACCAGGGGGTGATCGATGGCATCCTGACGAATGAATTCGATCGCGCCGGCCAGCCAGATGGCGTCGAGCGCCATGAACGGACGGTGAGCCGGAAAGCTGGCCGGTGTGTTCAAGCGGCGGAATGATTGATGCAGCGACCTGAGGGTGCCCGGGCCGGGCCACCATTCATTGAAATCGCCGATCAGGAGACGATGGGTCGGGTGATCTCCTGCGCGATGGGCGTGGGCATGGGCATGGATGCGTTCGACCTGGTACCTGCGCTCCCATCTTTTCAATCCCAGATGCGCAACCCAGATGGCCAATCGTTGGGATTGATGCGTCACTTCGGCACACAGTAATTGACGGCGCTCGCGGCCGGGCACGGAGAGGTCAAGGCTAGGCTGTTCGGTCAGCGGCAGGCGGCTGAGCAACATGTTGCCAAAATAGCTGCCGGGCAGCGGGCCGGCACGCGTGGTCACAAAGTGAGTCGCATAGCCTGCTGCCTGCGCCCATCGGATCAGCAGATCGTCGTGCAAATCGGTCAGCACGACTTCCTGCAGACCGATCAGATCGGCATCGATCAGTTCGATGACCCGCCAGATGCGCGCCAGATCAAGGCGCCGATCACGACCGATCCCCGCGTGTATATTCCAGGTGGCGACCGTAAGTATCACGAACCGGAGGCTTGATTGCGCTGCGCAAGCAGGTAGGAGAGCCCCCAGCCGATCGCAACAAACACACCCGCCATTAACAGCAAAAGCCCCGTGGTGGCCAGACTGGGGTGGCGGATCGTTTCAAGGAGTTGATGGGAAAAGAAGGTCAGCGCAAAGGTGCCCGGAAACAGTCCCGCCAGACTGCCGATGAGAAAGTCCCGGAATTTCAGTCGCGAGGCACCGGCGACCAGATTGATCAGCGCGAACGGTGCGATCGGCAGCAGGCGCAGGGAGAAGACAGTGAGAATTCCTTTGCGGGCAAGGCGTCGGCTGATGCGATCGAGCTTCGAACCCGCCAGTCGGCGCATGGTCCCGGCGCCCAGCAACTGACCGATGACAAAGCCCAGCACGGCCGCCAGCACCGCCCCGATAAAAGCAATACCAAACCCCGTCCAGGCACCAAAAATCAACCCCGTGGCGATCACCAGCGGCGTGATGGGCATACCCGCGACCGACGCGACCACAAATAGGCCAAAGGCGGCCAGCGGTCCCCAGCTTTCGGCGCGCAGCGTGTGAAGATGCGCCAGAAGCGCGCGTGGATCCAGAAATTGTTGCAACGGCGTGAACCGCCAGATCAGCGCAAGCGCCAGCATACCGGCGATAAGCACGGCCATGCCGAGTGCGCGCTTGCCCAGTGGGCGGCGATATTCGGACTCGATGAACAGGTCGATCAGCTCGTCCGGCGGCAGCGGCCGTTCGGGATCGATGACGGCGGCATCGGGCACCTGCCGCTCCAGAGACTCATCCAGCGTGATGACCAGGGGTTCGAGCCAGCGATCGCCAACCTGCGGCCGGTTGAGGGCATCGATGGTTTGGATCAGCGAACCGGTGCGCTGTTCTGTCTGTGCGACAACCTCGATCGACGTGCTCAGGTGTTCCGCCAGAAGACGTCGGCGAACGGTGTCGATCGCGGCCTGACTTGCCGGGTCCGTGCCGAGCAGCGACAGGTTGAGTTCGCTGTCGAGCCCCATCGAACGGTTGGAGATGTTGGCCGAGCCGACGTTGAGGTGACGATCGTCGGCAATCAGCAGCTTGCTGTGCAGACTGAGCATCTGCGGGGCCAATCCACGAATCTCGGGATAGTAAATCCGCAGCCGATCATGCCTGTCGGCGGCCTGTAGCCGGCGGATGAGTCGGGCCCGCAGGACATCCATCGTAACCCGCTCGAGCCAGCCATCTTTCGCGCGCGGCAGCACCAGCACAATCTCTGGGCCCTTCGCCGCGGTCAGCCGATCGATCAAGGCCTGACCGATGACGTGGCTGGTGAAATACTGATTCTCAATGTAGATGAACCGACGAGCCGACGCGATCAGGGCCAGCAAGGCGGCCTCTACTTCACGAGCTTCCTCCTGCTCTTCGTGGGCCGGCAGGGTGCGGGCAATACCGATCAGCGCCTGGGTGACCAGCAAGGACAAATTCGTCGGCCAGGGCGTGGGCGCATTCGGATCGATCGATACCGGTGCCACCTTCCCGCCGGTCGCCAGCGCCCAACGGTTGCGCGCAAGGGTGGCGACATGCGCCGCCGGTGCGCCACTGACGGCCAGTGCCACATCATGGAAAGGCGGGTAGGCATCGCCACTCGGATCGTGTCGGCGCGGATCGCCCGGTGCGTGCGCCGTACTGTCCCACCGCCATTTGGAGGGATCGAATCCACCAACCAACGCAGTGCGATCATCGATGACGAGCGTCTTCTGGTGCTGCGAAGCGGCCAACGGATGATGGTTATCGAAGGCCACGTGCAGCCGAGGGTGCGCGCACTGGGGCAGGCTGAACAAGGGGCGCCACTCACGCTCAAGCGCGTAAATCATCGAGTAGTCCCAGGCCAGCAGATAGATATGCAGATCGGGGTTGCGGTTGAGTGCGTCGTGCAGCACATCAATCAGACGACAAGGCACGTGCGCGTCGTCGCAGGGCCGGATCAGCGCCATGCGGCTATCAACGTCCCAGCACAGAACCCATGCCTGATGACGAGCCTGCAAAAGCAAGTCGGCAAAAGCCCGGTAGTAGTCTTCGCCGTCGATCAGGACGCCGACCTGCTCGGCCGTATCAAGCCGCCAGAACAGATCGGTTTGTCGCTCGGTGGGTTCGTGTTCGGTCATGGGCACAACTACTGAATTTGAAGATGAAATCAATCAAGGGGCAGCTCGAAAAACCGTTCAAGATGCCCATTCGCCCCATGGAAGGAGTCGTTCTACTAAGAACAATACCAGATTTACGCTTTGCAGAAGGCGGGGCACACAGACCGAGGTTGCGTCGCTGGCGCAGCTTCGGGTACCGATCGAACTGTTGATCCGGGTGATGGCCGCTGGCTTAACTGAATCACAGGGTCCGAAGACCCAAGAGATTCCTTGGAGAAGATTATTTGGCGTATTTTGCTTGAACTTGACGCTCGTTGCCAAAATCATGCCCAGCGAGCAAAGGCCCGTTCGAGGGCAGACCTACCTGAATTTGGATGCGAAAAATAGGAAGATGCAGCGAGTTCGTGTTTCAGGGGCCAAGTCCGAGGGACGCAGGCTGGATACCCCCTCATTTTATGCCTGAGACGGGGGCGGCCTGGTTCTGACTATTCTTGGGTCGCCGGGAGGTGATGATTGGTGTTATAGCGGCCGCTGTGATAGGTAAAGCAACTGATTACATGGGTGGGTTCTTAGCTGGCGGGTTTAACGTGCTGGTCACGCACATCACGGTGGTTTTGGGTCGCTTTCAGGTGAATAAACAGCTGCGCATCAAAGATGCCGGCAAGGTTGCCGCCAATAGTGGCGAAATCGCTTCCAATGGAATAAAGCGCTACGGGCGCCAGTCTGAACGCAAATATGGGGCGATCCGTGTGCTATCTGATTGGGCTTGTGCTGCGCACAATGCACCGTTCAAGGGCACTGGTTCCGCCCTATACCCGCCTAGTGGTGTGAAAGGCGGGTGGTGTGGATATTGCTTGAAAACCTTCGCAGGGCGCGATTTCTGTCGACCTCGGGACGACCCGACCCACTGCTTGTCTGGACGACCAGGTAACTCACTTATTCAAGGGAGATTTACATGGCGCATACCCATTTCAGATCCATTCCTCTAATCGATATATCCGGGTTATATGACGATAGCCTGGTCGAACGCCAACGCGTTGCCGATGAGCTGGGCCGAGCGGCACACGATGTCGGCTTCCTGCAGATTACCGGGCACGGCATTTCCCGCTCGTTACGCGATGGATTGATCCGACAGGCGCGCAGATTTTTCGAGCGCCCGCTGCACGAGAAGATGCGCTTCTACATCGGCCAGTCGAGTAACCACAGTGGTTATGTGCCGGAAGGCGAGGAACAGTTCGCGGGCGGCGGCAAGGATCTCAAGGAAGCTTATGATGTCAATTACAACTACACAGAGGCAGCACAGATCTATCCGCTGCTGGGCCCGACTCAATGGCCTGATTCGGCGGATTTCAGGCTAGAGGTGGGTGCCTATTACCGCGCGGCGCTGGCGCTGGGCGACACGCTGTTTCGTGGTTTTGCCCTGGCGCTGGGATTGGCGGAGGAGACCTTCGCCAAGATCACCCGTCACCCCACCAGCCAGTTGCGACTGATCCACTACCCGCTCGACCCTGATCCGGTGGCGGACCGTCCCGGTATTGGCGCGCACACCGACTATGAGTGCTTCACCATTCTTTTACCCACAGCTGAGGGGCTTCAGGTACTCAATGGGAATGGTCAATGGATCGATGTGCCACTGGTGGAAGATGCCTTCGTGATCAACATCGGCGACATGCTCGAAGTGCTCAGCAACGGCCATTTCGTGGCTACCTCGCATCGCGTACGCAAGGTCAGCGAGGAGCGCTTCGCCTTCCCACTATTCTGCGCCTGTGACTACACGACTCGTATTGCTCCGATAGCCGGACTTCCCCCGCGCGGTGAGCGCCGATACGAGCCGATCAACTGTGGCGACCACCTGTTCGCCCAGACCGCGCAGACCTTCCGTTATCTGCGCGAGCGGTTGGAGGATGGTTCGCTGCAACTGCCCGATGGCGCGGCAGGCTTGTCCAGTTTCGGTCATGGATACCGTGCGGAGAAGGCATGAACCTGCTGGCATTGGCCGCAGATTATCCAACACGTGCGAAGACAGGTGTGCCGGACTGGATGCTCGGCCATTTTCGTCGACGCACCATCAGCTTCGCTGATGGCCGAAGCGACCAACGCACCCAGGTACATTGGCTGCAAAGTCGCAACTTCACCATCGACCTACGCCTACCGGACACGCCTGTACTGCCAGTGCGCGCTTGGCAAGACTACACGGCCGCCGAGCTGCGCCAACTCGCCAACCATGAAGGCTGGTTGGCCGAGAGCGTCTGGGAGGAAGGCATGCTCAGCTGGCGTGATGGCGTATCCCTGCAATTGCACAACCGCTGGCCGGAGCCGGCGCGCCTGCAGCGTATCGGCAACTGCATGATCGAGTTCGGCACTACTGGGGCCTATGTCGAGGACTGGCGTTTGCAGGCCAGCGGCGGGCCGTTGGTCGGCCTACGACTGGTGGATGAATGCGATGCCGCAACCGGCGAAGTACTGCAACGCGGGGGCGGCCTGATCGTCTGTGGTGATCGGCTCGGCTGGGTGCAGGGTCGGACGGCGGACATAGGCATTTCGGTACAGCAACTGCGCGAGCAGGCCGAGCAGGCTCAGGGTGATGCCTGGACCTTGGCCGGATTGTTCGATTTTGAGACCTCGCTGGCCTATGCCGATGAGCGGGGCCGTTATCGGGTGGCGTTGTCCACGGCACCAGCACGGGTGGGACAGGAATTCTCCCTGGAAGGATTCGAACTGTTAGAGCCCGGCTACGTCTGCCAGCACCTGCAACGCTCGGATAATCGCACGGTGGTGCGAACCTTCATCATCGACACGCTGGAGCCAGATTGGCGGGCGAATCTCACCACGCCGAGCAGCGCAGAGGCACAGATCTGGTTTGTCGCAGAAAATGAGACCCTGTCACGTTACCTGGAGGTATTGAGCTAGCAGCCAGTCAGAATTCAGAGAGCAGTGGGGCATTTCACTCTGACATGGGTGATATGCCCCATTTTTCGCACGATACCTCAGCTTTTATTTACTTTTATATCAATGCGTTACGTGTTGGCAACAAACTTGCTCATGGGTCTGGCTTTCTTTTTAACCAGCTCATAAAACCAACAGTAACAGTCACGATGAAATTCAAATTAAATCCGCTCGCGATTCTGATTGCCGCCGCCCCATTGACGGCGTTTGCCGCAACCGAACTGCCGCCGGTTGAGGTCACCTCGACCAAAGCGGCGACCGTACCTGCCGGGGCCCAAGAACTCACCTCGGAACAAATCAAGGCTGCCCGGGCCGCGACCAGCGATTCGGCCCGTCTGTTGGCCGATTTCCCCGGTGTGAACCTATTCAGCGCGGGCGGTGTGTCTGCCCTGCCGATCATTCATGGTCTTGCCGATGATCGCCTGCGCACGCAGGTCGATGGCATGGATTTGATCGCCGCCTGCCCCAATCATATGAATTCGCCGCTGTCGTACATCGATCCGACCAATGTCGGTCGGGTGCGTGTGTATAGCGGCGTGGTGCCGGTTTCCGTCGGCGGGGACAGCATCGGCGGCACGATTGCAGTCGACTCGCCCGCGCCCGTCTTCGCTCAGCCCGGCGAAGGCACGATCACCCAAGGTGAAATCGGCGGGTTTTACCGCAGCAATGGCAGCGCCTATGGCGGCAATCTGGCCGCGACGCTGGCCACGCGCAATTTCAGCCTGAGCTATCGGGGTTCGAAGGCACAATCCGACAACTACAAGGCAGGCGGCGATTTCAAGCCGGGGGGCCTGTCTTCCGCCGATCCGAAGGATATTTCCACCGGAATCAGCCACTGGCTTGAAGGCGACACGGTCGGCTCTTCGGCCTACAAATCGCAGAATCACGAACTGAGCGCCGCCTATCAAAACGATGCGGGCACGCAGATGGTCGAACTGGGTGTCGGCATCCAGCGTATTCCCTACGAGAACTATCCCAATCAGCGCATGGACATGACGCAGAACAACAGCACGCAGTTCAACCTGCATTACAAGGGGCTGTACGACTGGGGCACGCTGGACGCCCGCGCCTATAATCAGCACGTGCGTCATGAAATGGACTTTAACGACGACCGCCAGTTCTGGTACATGACCGCGGCGGGCATGCCGATGAACACCGAAGGTAAGAACACCGGCGCCAAGCTGCAAGCCAATATCGATCTCACAACGCGAGACGTTTTGAAGCTCGGCGCGGAATTGCAGAAATACCGCCTGGATGACTGGTGGCCACCATCCGGCACGGGCGGCATGTCACCCGGCACGTTCTGGAACATCAACGACGGCCAGCGCGACCGCTTCGACCTGTTTGCCGAATGGGACGCGCACTGGACGCCGCAATGGATGACGCAGATTGGCGTGCGCAGCGATACCGTCCGCATGAATGCAGGCCCGGTTTCCGGTTACAGCACCCAGATGGGCGTCACCAGCCAGAGTATGACAAGCTATGGGATGACGGCCAAGGATGCCGCCACCTTCAATGCCAGCGACCGCGAAAAAACCGATCACAACCTCAACTTCAGCGCGCTGGCTCGCTACACGCCGGATGCGACCCAATCCTACGAATTCGGCTTTGCGCGTCAGGCCCGCTCGCCGAATCTGTACGAGCGCTACAGTTGGTCGACCTGGCCGATGGCTGCGATCATGAATAACTTTGTCGGCGACGGTAACGGCTATGTCGGCGACATCAACCTCAAGCCGGAAAAAGCCAACACGATCAGCGCCACCGCCGATTGGCACGACGCAACCGGCCAGCAATGGGGCGTGAAAGTCACGCCGTACTATTCCTATATTCAGGATTACATCGACGCCCAGTGCCTGCCCGGCACAGTATGCAAAACAGGCCAGTTCAACGTGCTGCAATACGTAAATCAGAATGCACGCATCTATGGTGCGGACTGGTCCGGTCATTACCTGCTGGCCGAAACACAGAACTTCGGGCGTTTCACTACTACAGGCATGGTCAGCTACACGCACGGCAGGAACACCACCACCGACGACAGCCTGTATAACGTGATGCCATTGAATGCCAAACTGGCACTGGTGCAGAACATCGGTACGTGGCAAAACACCGTGGAAACCGTCCTCGTCGCGGCGAAAACGGATGTCTCCAGCGTGCGCAGCGAACAGGAGACCGGCGGCTTTGCCCTCGTCAACCTGCGCACCAGCTACACCTGGAACAAACTGCGCATCGATGTGGGCATCGACAACCTGTTCAACCGTTACTACGCCCTGCCCCAGGGCGGTGTTTATGTGGGTCAAGGCAAGACGATGTCGATCAATGGCGTTCCCTTCGGCGTGCCTGTTCCAGGCCCGGGTCGCTCGATTTACACCAGCCTGAATTACAGCTTCTAAGGCTCAATCCAGCCCGTACCCCGGCGAGCGCCAAAACCAAAGCCCGGCACAATAGGTCGGGCTTTTTTATTGATTCAAAGGCACCTTGAAAAACCTTTCGAGGTAGCTTCTCGTGGATTTGGAGGAACGTTCAACGACCAATCCGGCAAACGCAACACGCCGAGCAAGGGATCGACGTATCAATGGGCAAGACAAATCGCCAATTTACCTTGATACTTGTTCCATGCTCACTCCAGTTCAGACCGATGTACTGATTTCCAATCCATGAACCAAGCGCCCATCATTCCGTTCATCTCGCTCAAAAGTAAATGGCCTGTATTTTGGCCCTTATTCTGGCTGGTGGTCGCGTATGTCATAGGTGGCAAGTTGAGCACGCTGCTTGCCATCAATCCGGGTTATGCAGCACCTTTATTCTTACCGGCGGGTATCGCCATTGCTGCCGTGTTTCTCGGTGGCATACGCTTCTTGCCTGGGGTATTTATCGGTGCTGCGATCCTGAATGTCTGGATCGGTCTGGATGCATCGAATCCGGTGTATTGGCAGGTGGCGGTAAGCGCGTTTCTGATTGCGCTCGCCTCGACACTACAAGCCGGTGTCGGTGGGCTGGTTTTTCGCAGGCTCGCGGAGCGCAGCGACTTAACACAGGGAGCCTCACGATCATTCCTTCTAACCGTTTTGCAGCTGACGCCGCTGATTTGCCTTATCGGTTCGAGCGTGGCGGTGTCTGGCCTGTGGGCCATCGGCTCGATTGAGTCGACTTCGGTTCAAACCAACGGCTTCTACTGGTGGACGGGCGATATGCTCGGTGTGGTGGTGATGTTTCCGCTGGTGTTGACCACCCTCTCGGGCCCGCGCAAGCAATGGTCCAAGCGCGCATTCACCATCACCCTGCCGGTCTTGCTGGTGTTGGTCAGTGGTCTGGTGGGGCTGTATTTTATGCAGAATGCGGCCCTGAACAATGCGCAGTTAAGGCTTGCGGACGAGTTCGGCAAACAAAGCCAGAAGATCCGGCTGCGGATTGAACAGCGGTTGAACGCGTATGAGCAGGTGCTGCGCGGTTTGCGCGGGCTCGAAGCGGCTTCCAATTCACTGACCCGCCAGCAGTTCAATGCCTATGTGTCCGCGCTGGATCTTGGCCAGCACTATCCGGGTTTCCTGGCGGTGGGCTTCGCGCCTTGGGTCAGCCAGAGCAAAGCCGCCGGCCTAACGCAATCGATCCGCCAGAGCGGTTTTCCTACCTTCGAAATCCTTCCACCCGGCAGCCGTGCCCAATACGCACCCATCGTGTACCTTGAACCGTTTTCAGGTCGAAATCTGCGGGCCTTTGGCTATGACCTGTATACCGAACCCGTTCGGCGTGCAGCAATGGATCAGGCCCGTGATCTCAATCAGGTCGTCATGTCGGGCAAAGTTCGACTGGTGCAGGAAAATGGCCAGCAAGAGCAGTCCGGCGTTCTGCTGTTCTTGCCGGAATACCGCCACGGCAAGGTGCCGCAAACCATTAATGAGCGCCGTCTTCAGCTCGCCGGCTGGGTTTATGCGGCCTTTCGTATGAACGATCTGATGAACGGTTTGCTCGGCGATCAACAAGACGATTTCGGCCTTGCGATTTTTGATGGTACCACCCCGGCCGCCGAAAACCTTTTGTATCAGAGCGATACGGCCAAGCCCGCGGTAAACCAGGCCGCATTCGACTACACCCGAACGGTGGATATCGCCCATCGGAGCTGGACGATTCAAATTGTTTCGCTACCCGCCTTCGATCAACAGCTCAACACTCAAACAGTCGATCTGATTCGGTTTGGTGGGCTGGGCACCACCCTGCTGCTGGCGCTGATGGTCTGGCAATTGGCCAGCGGGCGCGAGCGAGCGGTCAAAATCGCACACAATATGACCCGCGAAATGAAGCAAAAACAACAGCAGTTGGTCGAAGCGCAACGAATCGCGCACATCGGTAGCTGGGAACGTGACCTGCGCACTGGGACGTTGGTCTGGTCGGACGAGCTGTACCGAATTCTGGCGCTTGATCCGCAAGCGGCGGGTTCCGTTCATACCCAATTGCTGCGCTGGGTGCACCCCGATGACCGCCGCATGGTGGCAGAAGCCTGCCAGCAGCTTGAGCAGGACGGCACGCCCTTTTTTCTCGAACACCGGCTGCTGCTTCCGGGCGACGTGATCAAATATGTGCGCCAATCCGGCGAGCAATTCACTGATGATGAAGGGGTTGCCTTAAAGATCATCGGCACGCTTCAGGACATCACCACTCAAAAACAGGCACAGGCCGCAGTCGAGCAGATGGCGCACTATGATGCCTTGACCCAACTACCCAACCGGGCGCTGTTTTTCGATCGCCTGCGCATGGTCTTGACCCAATCGAAGCGGAACAAAAGGCCACTGGCACTATTTTATATGGATCTCGATGGCTTCAAGCACGTGAATGATTCGCTCGGGCATCAAGCCGGTGATCTCCTCTTGATCGCCGTGGCGGACCGGCTCAGGCAAATCGTTCGGGCCTCCGATACGGTCGCGCGGCTCGGTGGGGACGAGTTCACGGTGATTCTGCCCGACCTGCGACAGCCAGAAGACGCGATCAAGGTCGCCGAAAACATCATTCAGTCGATTGAACAACCCTTCATGATTGAGGGGCGTATCGTGGAGATCGGCATCAGTATCGGCATCACGCATTGCGTTGAAAATCGCTTTAAGGAAGACGAACTGGTTCAACTGGCCGATCAAGCCATGTACGAGGCCAAACAGGCGGGGAAAAACACCTATCGTGTCCGGATTGGAGCGAATCGCCCCCATTGATTATCCCGGCAATTTTCCTGGTGAATTTCCTGGTGAATTTCCTGGTGAATTTCCTGGTGAATTTCCTGGTGAATTTCCTGGAGAATTTCCTGGAGGATTCCTCGGAGATACCGCTGGGAATCTCGAAAACCCATCATTCCCGCGTAGGCGGGAATCCAGCGCCTTGATTTTTCTGGGTTCCCGCCTACGCGGGAACGACGAATCACGGGTCTTTCGAGGTGCCCCGCTGAAATTCTCGTAGAGAATGCACAGCCCACAACCGGGCAGACTCACCACATCAGATCATCCGGCACATCGAATTGGGCGTAGTAATCCTTTTCTTCTTTTGAGAGCGCTGCTTCGGCTTGCGGCACTGCAATCAATACGTCGGGATCGCGCTGCTCGATCTTTTCCGCAGCAATGGCAGGAATCAGGGCATAGCCGCCATCAAACCGGGCAATGCGAACCTGTGCGCAACCCAATCGCTGATGCGTTTGGTGGTTTACGCCCAATGTTTTCACTGTGCCGTTATCGGCAAAATGATAGCGGACGGAACCCTCATAACCGCTTAAGCGGTTGGATTCGATGATCTGCCGCACTTCGGCCTGCATGGCCTTCTTCGCAAGCTGTTGTTGCCGTTCCAGATTCAGTTGCCGGGCTCGTTCGGCTTTTTCCTCGGCGGCTCTGGCCACTGGGTCATCGCTTGCGCTGGGCAAGGCTTCTTGGCTCTTTTGCGCTTTGCTCTGTTTGGTTTGCTGAAACTGGGCCTTGCCCTTGGCTTTTTTGGCTTGCTTTGCTTTTTGCTCGCTCACAAGGCCCGATTTTTTCAGTTGATCGAATAAGGACTCTGCCATCTCGTGTACTCGTGATTTCTGTTGGGTTCGTTCGCAGATCGGGGGCTTATCTACGGGCAATTTTACCGGCTAAAACAATCTTCCAGCAGCCGTCGCAATCGATCCGAACCCATCAGCTTTAGCTGCTCGATATTGCGCTCGGGGATGGATTCGGCGTCTGGGTAGTTCTCGATCGCCTCATCCAGGCTCGCTTCTCGCAATAGATGCAGTACAGGGTAAGGCGATTTATTGCTGTAGTTTTCGGCATCCTCAAGCTCGGTGCCGCCAAACTGGTAATCGGGGTGGAAGCTCGCGAGCTGAAACACGCCCTTGAGTTTTAATTGCGCCACGCGCTGATCGGCTCGACCCAGAAACTGGTTGAAATCGAAAAAATCCTGCAAAACCTGCGGAGTGATGAGCAAGGTGGTTTCAATACCTTCATCCGCGCTCAGCAAGGTCAGTTCGTTTTCCAGATCGACGAGCAGTTGCTCTTCATCCTGCGCCTGGCTCACGAAGAAGCGAACACGATCGCGGACGAGTTCGCGCTTGGCAAAGGGGCAGAGGTTGTAGCCGATGACGAGCTGCTCAACCCATTGACGGACAGGAGCGATATAAGGTTCGTGATTCAAACGGGGCCTGCATGATGATCGTAAAAGACCCACATGCTAACAGCCTTCCTCCAATCGGTTTTTTGAAAACCTAGGAATATGGCCAAAACACTTCGACCAATCGCACCACAGTCATTTTGAAAGAATATGCTGATAAGGTTTATAGATATTTTTTCAAGGAAGTCCGTATGAACAGAACAAAACGCGCAACCGCACTGGCCAGCATCATAGCGGGCACATTAACCCTGGGCATGATGGCGACCACGCCTGCCGATGCCTGCACCCGCATGGTCTACCACGGCCTGGATAATTTGGTGATGACCGGGCGCTCGATGGATTGGCGCGACCCCATTCCAGCGGATATGTGGATTTTCCCACGCGGCATGACGCACGATGGCGGTACGGGCCCCCGTTCCGTGCACTGGACATCCAAATACGGCAGCTTGTTGGTCACATCCTTCGGCATTGCGGCCAGCGACGGCATGAACGAAAAAGGGCTGGTTGCCAATCTGTTATGGCTGGCGGGCAGCGATTACCCCAAACCGGATAAGCTGGAACACACCCTGAGCATTGCCGCCTGGGCGCAGTATTTTCTTGATAACTTCGCGACCGTCGATGAAGCCGTTAAAGCCATGCAAAAGCAACCGCTGGGTGTTGTTTCGGACGTGATTCCCGGCACGGATCGCTTCACCACGCTGCATCTTTCGCTCTCCGATGCGAACGGTGACAGCGCTATTTTCGAATACATTGATGGCAAGCTCGTGATTCATCATGGTCGGCAATACCAAATCATGACGAACGACCCGAGTTACAACGAACAACTCGCGCGGCAGCAGTATTGGTCAGAAATTGGCGGCACCGCGTTTTTACCCGGCACGAACCGCTCCTCAGATCGCTTTGCCCGCGCCAGCTTTTACATTCACGCCATCCCCAAAACCGCCGATCCGGCTGAGGCCGCAGCCGCTGTGATGAGCGTGGTGCGCAATGTATCCGTACCGTTGGGCATCAGCACGCCCGGCCAGCCGCACATCTCCAACACGCGCTGGCGCGTAGTGGCCGATCAAAAAGACTTGCGCTATTTCTATGAATCCGCCCGTTCGCCCGACACGTTTTGGGTGGATCTGAAAGACGCCGACTTCAAAAAAGGCGCGCCGGTTTTGCGCTTGCCTCTGGCGCACGAGGAAGTTTACTCCGGCATGGCGCTCAAGTTTTTCAAGCCGGCCAAGCCGTTTCAGTTCTTAACCGTTGAAGGCATGGGGCAATAATCACGGTGATCGACGATGCCCGGCAAGCGCACAACGACGACCGACTGGTCGACCGAAAAATTAAATTCATTGGTGAATAATTGTCTATGCTCTTGATGGCTGTTTTTGGCCATCATTGACAGGAGCGCACCATGAATCGTCGTCACTTTATCAGCACCGCGACACTCGGCACCGCCGCATTGGCACTGGGCTCACAAGCCGCGCAAGCGGGTGAAGAGAATTATCAAAATGTGGTTTTCGATGCTCAAAACCCCGGCCACTGGAAAGCGGTAGAATCACTTCATGTGCCGGATACAGAAGTTAAAGACGGCAAACTGCATATCCATACCCCGCACCCGATGAGCGAGGCGCATTACATTGTCAGCCACACGGTCGTGCTAAAAGACGGCAAGTTCCTGGATCGCAAAACCTTCAACTGGAAAGACAAGCCCGCCTCGGTTCATACCCTGCCGGAAGGCTACAAGGGGCTCGTCAGAGTCACCAGCACCTGTAATCTGCATGATTTCTGGGTCAAGGAAATTAACGTTTAACCGGGTCATGGGTTAGCCGCGGACGCCGCTCCACCCACAATGCGGTCGCGCCGCATACACCAACCGGCAAGGCAAAAAAATTCAATACCGGCACCATCGTCATGCCGGTCATAGCCGTGCCGAATGCCAAACTCGTGGCTGGTATGGTTTTAAGCCAGCTTTTTTGTGCCTCGAATTCCAAAAGGTGGTTTCCTGCCGGGGCATCGACGTACTGGAGCGTCATCATCCAAGCGGAGAAGGCAAACCACAAAAACGGTGCGAGCAGGTTCAGCCCCGGCACGAAGGAAATCAGCAACAGCGGAATCGCGTAGGCCAGAAAATAGCGAAACTTGCGCCATTCGGCGGCCACGGTTTTCAGCGTGAGTTGCCATAGCGAGGTGTCGTCTTCTGGCGTGGGTTGGCCGGTTAGAAGCATTTCCAGCTTTTGCGCCAGCAGGGCATTGAACGGCGCGGCAATAAAATTGGCAATGATGGTGAAGCTGAAATAAGCCACCAGCATCAGGCCGATGAACAGCAACGGGATCAAAATCCAGTTGAGCCATTCGAGCCAGCCGGGCAGCAAGCCATCGAGCCATTGGTGGGCATAATGCACGCCGGCCCACATGCCCAGACCAAATAACACGATGTTGATGAGCAAAGGGATCAGCACGAACCGGCGAATGCCCGGTCGCCACATCAGGCTAAAGCCCTGCCATACATAGGAAAATCCGTTCATGCCCGTTGGGATCGCTCGTCATTCATGGAATGGGGTGTCCGCCACCGAACGGGCCAGGGGCGACATGAGCCAGCAGCTTGCGATAGAACTCGGCGGATTTGGTGCCGAACAGCATGAAGGGCTTGCCGTCGTCGCCCTGAAACACGATCAGAGGCATGCCGGGAATATGGTTGTTCTTCAAAATAGCGTAGTTCGCATCCAAGGCTTTCTGGGTGGCTGGCGAGATATCCTTGATCGGCTCGATGGCACCACCATCCCCTTGCGAGGAGAAGCCGTAACCTTCCTCCATACGGTGATACGCAGCCAGTGGATCGGCAGACTGTATGATGGCTGCCGCCTTGCCCGCAGAACTCGGCAGCAGCACACCCATCGGCACGTAGCGCATTTGGATGTCTTTATCTGCGGCCAGAATCGGCTTGATGCGCTCATAGGCTTCATTGCAATGCGGGCAGTTTGGGTCGAAGAAAAAATAGACGATTTTTTGACCGTCACCCTGCCCAATCCAAGTTGTCGTGGTTAGCTCGCTGGCAATAGCCACAGCAGTTGCACGGCTATCCGCCGCCTGCGTGGACGGCACAAGCATCATCGCGAGTAGCAATAAAAAAACCAGATGACGCAGTGGCAAATGATGGATAGTGCGACGAATCATGAGCGCCCCCGTGTTCAAGCCTTGGCCCGTAATGATTTAGGCAGTGCAAACACCATGTGTTCGATGATGTGCGGTGGTGTTTCGATCATTGTCGCATTGTGCTGCGTTTGAAGATGCGCCAGCACCTGCTGAACCAGAATTTCTGGTGCGGAAGCGCCCGCCGTCACCCCCACGCAGGCACAGTTTCCAAACCAGTCCTCGCTAATGTCTTCCACGCCATCAATCAAATAGGCCGCCTTGCCCGCCTGCTCGGCAATCTCACGCAGGCGATTGGAGTTGGAGCTGGTTTTGGAGCCGACGACAAGAATCACGTCGCAGGTTGCCGTCATTTCGCGCACGGCATCCTGGCGGTTTTGCGTGGCGTAGCAGATGTCGTCCTTCTTCGGCCCTTCGATCTCTGGGAAACGCTGACGCAATGCGGCAATGATCGTTTGGGTTTCATCGACCGAGAGCGTGGTTTGCGTGGAGTAGGCCAAGCCATTGGGGTTTTCGACATGCAGATTCGCCACGTCGTCGATGCGTTCGATCAGATGGATCTTGCCGCCGTGACGCGGATCGAAATGCCCCATCGTGCCCTCGACCTCCGGATGGCCTGCATGACCGATCAGCACCACGTCCCGCCCGAGTCGCGCGTGACGCTCAACTTCCAGATGCACCTTGGTGACCAGCGGACAAGTCGCGTCGAAAATACGCAAGCCGCGCACGGCGGCTTCGTCCTCAATCGCGCGGGATACGCCGTGTGCGGAGAAAATTAACGTGGCATCGTCCGGCACTTCGGTTAATTCTTCGATAAAAATCGCGCCTTTGCGCTTGAGGTTTTCAACGATATAGCGGTTATGCACAATCTCGTGGCGCACGAAAATCGGTGCGCCGAACAGATCCAGCGCGCGATCGACAATCTCGACGGCCCGATCGACCCCGGCACAGAATCCGCGCGGGTTGGCTAACAAGATGTTCATGCTTTAGCCTCCTGAACAGACTGCTGGGCTGGCGGCTCAACCGCCAGCACGTTGACGATGAACTGGATATTCATGCCCGCCAGCGGGTGATTGAAATCCACCAGCAGGGTTTCCTCGTTGATCGCGCACACGGTACCCGCCACGGTATCACCGTTCGGCAGGTCGAATTCGACCAGATCGTCGACGCTGAGCGCCAGATCATTCGGCACATCCGCACGAGGCAGCTCATGGACCATCTCGGGATCAGGCGAGCCAAAAGCGAATTCCGGCGTCAGCAGAATACGGGTGCGCTCCCCTTCCGGCAGACCAAGCAACGATTCTTCCAGACGGGGATCGAGACTGCCATCACCAACCACGAATTGCATCGGTTCGGACTCGAATGTCGAATCGACCACGCGATCGTCCGCAAGGCGAATTTCGTAGTGCAGAGTGACCAAGGCGCCACGTGCGATCACGGGCGCCGTGGCAGGCGATGGAGAGGACGAATCGGTCATACGGAAGAAGGCCCATTGCTCAGTTTGTCGGAGTTCGGTTTTTCGGGATTGGGGCGTAATTCGAACAGAATCAGCAGAACGACACCCACGACGATAGCGCTATCAGCCACATTGAAGGCGGGCCAGTGGTAGGCATGCCAGTGGAAATCCAGAAAATCCACCACGTAACCCAGCGTCAGGCGATCGATCAGGTTGCCGACCGCCCCACCGATGATCAGTGCAATCGCGACCTTGACCACGCCTACGCCAGGGCGCACCGCCACGCCCGGCAAGGCCCGCGGAATCCGTAGCAGCCAGGCCATCAATCCCAGCGCCACGATGAAGGCCAACACAGCGAAGCCCCAACGCTGCCAGCCATCGGCATTCGCCAGAAAGGAGAAGGCCGCGCCATGATTGTGCAACAGGGTGAGATTGAAGAACCCGGTGAGCTCCACCGGTGTGGCGTACTGCAGAAAATGGCTGGCGACCCACTTGGTACCGGCATCCAGGCCAACGACCAGCAGGGAAAGCCATAGCCAGTTGAGGTTTTGCCAATAGAACTGGCCGAGTTTTACCTGCATGTTCATGCCCAGACCCGCGCTTCGCCCGCGCCGTCGACGTTTTCGATGCAGCGTCCGCAGAGCGTCGGATGCGCGGCATGGCTGCCCACATCCGGCTGCAAATGCCAGCAGCGTTCGCACTTAGGCGCTTCGCTTGCGGCGATCTGCACGGCCATTTTTTCGCCGCTCGGCAAGGTCTCGACCGTGGCGGTAGTCGGTGCGTTCGCCAGCGGCAATACCTCCAGTTCGGAGACAATCAGCACAAATCGAAGCTCATCGCGGATGGGTTTGAGGAAGTCGGCCAGTGCGTCATCGACAAATAGCGTGACCTTCGCAGAAAGGTTGGCTTTGATGATCTTTTCGTTTCGAGCTGCTTCGGCGTAGCGATTGACCACATCGCGCAGATCGATCAACTTCGCCCAAAATGCGCGCTGTGTGTCATCGAGCACGGCCGCCAGGTCATCCGTATGCGTTGCCAGAAACACCGAAGGCGCGCGCGGCTCGGCCAACGCGGGCAGATGCGCCCACAGCTCATCGGCGGTGAATGAGGTGATGGGCGCCATCCAGCGGGTGAGCGCTTCGATCACGCGCCACATCACCGTTTGCGCCGAGCGGCGCATCGGCGCGTTTTTCTGGCCGGTGTAGATGCGATCCTTGACGATATCGAGGTAGAACGCGCCCAGCTCAATGGAGCAGAAATGATGCACCCGCGTCACGAGGCTGTGGAAGTCGTAGGTTTCGAAATCGGCCAGCACGGCTTGATGCAGCCCTGCGGCGTGATCGAGCAGCCAGGCATCCAGCGGCAGCAAGTCTTCGTTCGCCACGCAATCGGTGTTCGGGTCGAAATCGTTGATGTTCGCCAATAAATAACGCGCCGTGTTGCGGATGCGGCGATAGGCATCGCCCGCCCGTTGCAGAATCTCATCGGAGACGGTCATCTCGCCAGAGAAATCGGTCGAGGCCACCCACAGGCGCAGCACGTCCGCGCCCATCTTGTCGATGACCTTTTGCGGCGCGACCACGTTGCCGAGCGACTTGGACATCTTGCGACCCTGCGCATCGACCGTAAAACCATGGGTGAGCACACCGCGATACGGTGCCGCGCCCTTGAGCGCCACACCGGTCAGCAACGACGACTGGAACCAGCCGCGATGCTGATCCGAGCCTTCCAGATACAGATCGGCCGGCCAGGTCAGCTCCGGGCGGCGATCGAGCACGGTCGCGTGAGTAACGCCCGAATCGAACCACACATCCAGCGTGTCGGTGACTTTTTCATAGCGGTCGGCATCGGCACCAAGGATCTCTTTCGGGTCAAGCGAAAACCAAGCATCGATGCCAGTCTGCTCGATCCGGTCGGCCACGGCGCGCATCAAGCGTGGCGTTTCGGGATGCGGCTCGCCGGTTTGCTTGTCGACGAACAGCGCGATCGGCACGCCCCAAGTACGTTGACGTGAGATACACCAGTCCGGACGATTTTCGATCATGCCCGCAATCCGGGCTTCGCCCCACTCGGGCACGAAGCGGACGTTCTTGATCGCCGCCATGGCCTGCTCGCGCAGTTCGTTCTGTTCCATCGAGATGAACCACTGGCCGGTCGCGCGGAAAATCAGCGGCGTCTTGTGGCGCCAGCAGTGCGGATAACTGTGCGTGAAGCGACTGTGCGCCAGCAGTGCGCCGGATTCCTGAATGATTTCGAGGATTTTTGCGCCACCGTCCTTGAGGTTCAGACCACCGACCAACGGGGTGTTCGGCAGGAAGTGACCGCTGCCATCGACCGGGTTATCCACCGGCAGGCCATAACGCTGGCCGACCTTGAAGTCGTCCTCACCGTGCGCCGGTGCCGTATGCACCGCGCCCGTACCCGCATCGGTCGTCACGTGATCGCCCAGAATCAGCAGCACTTGCCGATTCAGGAACGGGTGCTGTAAATGCAGGCCTTCCAGCTCCGCGCCCGGTGTGGTGCCCAGTACGGTCCCTTCGAGCTTCATTCGCGCCAGTGCCGGTACACGCAGGTCTTCGGCCAGGATAATGCGGCGACCGTCGCTCAATTCGATCAGGGCGTAATCCAGTTCGGGATTGATCGCCACCGCCTGGTTGGCAGGCAGCGTCCAGGGCGTAGTCGTCCAGATGACAACCGAAACCGGTGCACTGCTGTCAATGCCGAAGGCACGATGCACGGCGGCGGAATCCACGGCCGCAAAGGCCACGTCGATCTGGTCGGATTTCTTGTCCTGATATTCGACCTCCGCTTCCGCCAGCGCCGAGCCGCAATCCACACACCAGTGCACCGGCTTCTCGCCCCGATGCAGATGGCCGTTCTCGATGATGCCCGCCAACGCACGCACGATATCCGCCTCGGTGGCAAAATCCATCGTTTTGTACGGATTGGCCCAGTCACCGATCACGCCCAGCCGGATAAAATCGGCCATCTGGCGGTCGATCTGGCTTTGCGCGTAAACGCGGCAGGCAGCACGGAATTCCTGCGCGGAAAGCTTGGCGCCCGGCTTGCCGTGTTCACGCTCGACCATCAATTCAATCGGCAGTCCATGACAATCCCAACCCGGCACATACGGCGCATCAAACCCTGCAAGCTGCTTGGACTTGACGATCATGTCCTTGAGCACCTTGTTCACGGCGTGACCGATATGAATATCGCCGTTGGCGTAGGGCGGTCCATCGTGCAGCACGAATTTGGGCCGACCGGCACTGACGGCGCGAATCGCGCGATACAATTCCAGTTGCTGCCACTTGGCCAAACGCTCGGGCTCGCGCTGCGGCAGGTTGCCGCGCATGGGGAAAGGGGTATCGGGCAGGTTAAGCGTTGATTTGTAATCAGTCACGGAAAGATCGCCGAATGAAAAAATGGAGAAAATGGACCTTATTGTAGCAAGAGTCGATCGACCTGCGGCGGTTTGTGGCAAGGCAGCGGCGGATTCAATTGACCCGCTTCGACACAAACCGGCGCTTGGGCGCCCCTGCACGAAGTCAGAATTCCTCGAGCACAGGTTGCGAACGGGTAAATCCCCCCAACCCCCTTTTTCAAAGGGGGGAGTCGGGCTTTTTCGAGATTGTGCGCATCCCCCTTTGCAAAAGGGGGAACGAGGGGGATTTGAGGGGTTATGTATTCGTGCTGAGGTTCCTTAGCACCGACCCATCCCCGTTCATGGACAGCCATGAGGAGAAGATTCATGGGATTGCACATCGTTATCTGCCCGGACAGCTTCAAGGGCAGCTTATCCAGCCCGGCCGCGGCCGAAGCCATGGCGCAGGGCGTCCGCCTCGTGGCGCCGGATGCCCGAATCGAATGCATTCCCATGGCCGATGGCGGCGAAGGCACGGCGGAGCGCATCACGCAGGCGTTGAATGGGCAATGGCGCCGTGACCGCGTGCATGGACCAGATGGTGCAATGGTCGACGCGTCGTGGGGCTGGATTCCGGCACAGAACATGGCCGTCATCGAAGCAGCCAGTGCCTGTGGCTTGAACCTTACCGCGCCGGAGCGGCGCGATCCGTGGCAGCTCGATTCGCGCGGTGTCGGTGAATTGCTGCGTTGTGCGCTGGATCACGGCGCGGAACATATCCTAATCGGCCTAGGCGGCAGCGGCACCAACGACGCGGGCGCGGGGATGCTTTCGGCCTTGGGCGTTCGATTTTTAGATGAGGATGGCAAGCCGCTCATCCCTTCGCCAGATGGCCTTAAAACGCTGGATCGAGTCGATTTTTCCCAACTGGACGCACGACTCGGACAGATCAAACTTATCTGCCTGACCGATGTGGACAACCCGTTGACCGGCCCAACGGGTGCCACTGCGGTTTTCGGTCCGCAAAAGGGGCTTGCGGCAACCGACATCGCCGCCATGGATGCAAGGCTGGCACAGATCGCCAAATGCATTAAGGCGGCCAGGCCCTTACACTGCTCACCCGATACGCTCGGCATGGGCGCGGCGGGCGGCTTGGGATTTGCGCTCGGGGCGGTGCTGGGCGCGAGGCGGCAGCGAGGCAGCGAATATCTGGCCGATCTGCTGGGGCTGGATTCGGCCATCGAACAGGCCGATCTCGTGCTGACGGGCGAAGGCGCGCTGGATACGCAGACCGCGCAAGGCAAAGTCGTCGCAGAAGTGATTCGTCGTGCCCAACGATTTGAGAAACCGGTCATCTGCATCGCAGGCAGCGTGCACATCACACCCGCACAAATCAAAACGCTGGGCTTGTGGACCGCTTGGCCGTTGTGCGGAGATAACGTTGATATTGACGCCGCCATCTCACGCGCGGCGGCAATGATTGCCGAGCGCACCGCGGAAGCCACGGCTGCGTGGCTCGATGCATCATCAAGAAAAGATTAACCGCTGCGGGAAAACAGTCGACGCACCAAAAGTTTAGGCAATCGCCACAGAAAACCCAGAAACAATCGGGTGTGCATCCCGGTCAGCAGCAGGTTGTCGCGCAGGTAGTTGAAGTGCGACACACCGCCTTCTTCCGCCGTGAAATAACGCACCGTCGTCGGCACGTTGATGGGTCGAACACCTGCCCAACAGAGCCGCACGACCGCTTCGGGGTCAAAGTCGAACCGGCGCATCCAGCGATGGCGCAACATGATCTTCTTGAGCGGCTCGATGGGGTAGACCCGAAAGCCGAACAGCGAATCGCCGATGCCCATCCACAGGGTTTCCAGATTCGCCCAGGTGTTGGAAACCTGACGCCCGTAGACACGCAGCTTGGGCGCATCGGCCGCAAAAACGGGCTTGCCCAGAATCATGGCCTCGGGCGCCAGCCGTGATTGCTGCATGAAATCGGGGATGCGCTCTGCCGGATGCTGGCCGTCGGCATCCATCGTGAGCACGTGGGTGAAGCCTGCCTTTTGCGCTTCGAGCAGCCCATACAGAATCGCCGCGCCCTTGCCCTGATTTTCTGGCAGCACGAGCACACGCAAACCCGGATCGGTTTGTGCCAGGGCCAACAGGCGTTCGGTCGTGCCATCGGTACTGCCATCGACCACCACCCACACCGGTGACCATTGCGCGCGCGCCGCCGCCAGCGTTTCGAACACCTTCTCGCCGGGGTTGTAGCTCGGGATGAGCACGAGGTGCCCTGAAGGGTCAAACAGGGAAGAATCACTCATGAGATGCTCGATCCGAGCTGTGCGCTCAATGCCATTCGCATGTCGCGTTCCATCTGGCGGGTGCAGGCCGTCACATCGGTGGGCCGGGGATAGCACGCGCCCATGCGGACAGACCAGCGCAACGGCAATTCGGGCCGTCGCCATAACGGCCAGTGTTTTCCGAGGTAGGGGCTGGAAAAACCGATCAGCAGGGATTGGATCGACACGTTCGCCCGTCGGGCAATCAGCGCGGCGCTTTGACCGAAGGGATCCAGCGGAAACTCGACCGTGCGCCCGCCTTCGGGAAAAATCAGCACATGCGCACCCTCGGCCAAAGCCGCATCGGCTTGCAGAATCATTTCCAGCGGGCCGTCGTTGCGAATGTAGCCCGCCATGCGTGCGGCGGCACCGAACAGGATGTTGTTCATCAGCCCGGCCTTCATCACGCAAACCACATTCGGCAGGCGAGAAACGATCAGCAACACATCCAGCAATGAAGGATGGTTGGCTACCAGCACCTGCGGCGGCGTATTTCTTAACGCATCCAGCGCTGCAAGATCAAAACGGTTGGCGCAGAACAGTCGCAAGAAACCGAGATAAAGACGAAAGCCCTGATGAATGAATCGACGCCCGATGCGGCGCCCGTGAGCACCAGATTCCGCCCCATCCGACAACAACGGCCGCAAAATCCAGGCGAACGGCAACCAGACCAGACACAACACGGCGAAGGCAGACAACCCCAGCGCCATGACAATGGATGCGTAAAAAGCTCGAAAAAACGCGCGCAAGCGGCGCAGGGCAAGCACTATCGGGCCTCCTGGTCGCCGTGTGTTCGAGGAACCCACCCGCTCGCTTCGATTTCGACAAGCAACTCCTGCCGGCATACATCGGCCTGCACAAAACAGACGTTGAGTTCTCTGACTTGGCGTTCGCCCGGGCCTGCACCAAGACAAACCCCCAACTCACGTCGCACGGCGTCGGCATCCTCAGGGTGGCGCACATATACGCGAAGCTGCAGATCGGCAAGCATGAAGCCTGGCCCTTGTGTCAGGCGATCGTTTGCCCGAGCGGCACTCAGTTGGTCATTGGCTTGCGCGACGATTTCGGAGATGTTCGCCAGGGTTTCCCGCGTTTGCGCACGCACATTGCCGATATGTCGGCTCTCGTGACCGACAATGCTGGCCGTGCCGGAGATCAGCAGCAGAAAGGAGTCAACCAGCGGAATCAACGTGGCGCGAGAGAAGGTCGGACTGCGGGGACCGTAGGTATCGGGGTAATGATACGCGCTGACCTGACGGGGGTTTTCCAACAGGATCGGCGCCACACGCCCCGCAAGAAAGCCAACACAAAAGCCGCCATCGCGCATTCCCAGCGCACAGGCGGCAGGCGCTGTGCTTTCGACCATCTGCTGACGCGCGTCGTAGGCGGCCTGACGGCCAACATTGAATTGCCGGTAACGCTCAAGCCCTTGGTCATTGCCATGAATATCCGACAGAAAATTCCAGGTACGCCACAAATGCGGATACCCGGCCTGATCGAGCAAGCGGAACATACGTTCATACACCGACTGACTATCCACCGCCAAGTGACTGTCTTCCCCGCCGATGGTCAACGTGCCGAACAGCACATCGCCATCCGCTCGGTACCGAATACCCTCGAATTCCTTCGTTGCGGATACCGCCCCGCCCAGCCAGAGCTCACCCGTGCCCGTGCCATCCATTTGCAGCAGAGGCATGGGTACGGACATGAACGGTACTTCGGCCATCTGGGGCGAACAGTCGGTGGGCGGCGCACCAAACCAGACCACACCCAGCGCCCGCTCAAAACCACCCTCATACTGCGAAGCAGGCGCAAGCCCACGACACGCCGCCGCATCAAGGCGGGCAAATCGTAGGCGTGGGTTATCGTTAGCAAAAAGATTTTTCATAAATATTAAATCGAGCAAAAATTGCTCTGCGCGCTTGCCTTACTTTGAGGAACGTCCCCACACGTCGGCCATCACGCATCCAGTTCGGGACGAATATTAAACCTACGCGCCTGCCATGCCCGGTAGGCACGCAGGGGGTTTCTGAGCAGGGCGACGGTATAGATTACCTTCATCATACGCAACGAAGTCCAGATGGGCGTCTTGCCGTAAATATCGCCCGCCAGCAGGGAAAGCAGCGCTTCCTTGACGCGGAAAATATTGCGCGGCCCCATGAACAGATCGCGCATCGCCGGATTGGTCACACGGTAAATGAACCACGAAAACTCGCGCGGCCCCATCCGTATCTGTTTATCGAACTTCTTCAGTGCCGCAGCCGCTTTGGCGGGGTGCTGCAAGGCCGTATCAATCGCATCGGTTGCCAAGACGGCACTTTGCATAGCGAGCAAAACGCCAGAGGAAAAGACCGGATCGATAAAGGCGAAGGCATCGCCCAGCAGCACGTAGTTGTTCCCATGCGTACGGTCGGACAGGTACGAATAATTGCCCGTGGCCTCGACGTTGTTCACAAATTCGGCACCGCGCAATTGTTCGGCCAGCGGTGCGCAGGACTCGATGTTGTCACGCAGGAACTGCTCGAGACTGCGGTCACCGCGCGATTTCATGTGGTAGGGCCAGGTCACCATGCCGATGCTCGTGATGCCGTCCATCAGCGGAATAAACCAGAACCAGCCGTGATCGAACCAGAAAATGGTGATATTGCCTTCGGCCTTGCCTTCATTGCGCAGCGCGCCACGCATATGGCCGTACACCGCCGAACTGTTGTGCTTGGGGTTGCGCTGTTTGGACTGCATCTTGTTGGCAAGGAACGTGTCGCGCCCCGAGGCATCGACCACGAACTTCGTTTTCCATTCGGTTTGGGTGCCATCGTCCATCACGGCGGTAACGCGCGCGCCAGGGCCACTCGGATGATCGTCCGGCAGGAACTCCACATTCTTGGCACGGCAGCCTTCGATCACTTCCGCGCCTTTTTGACGAGCATTGCGGATCAGAATTTCGTCAAACTGGGCGCGCGGCACCTGATAGGCCATCGGCATGGACTTATCCCAAGCCTCGGCAAATTCAAACACCTGCTTGTGGTCGTGGTGCGGCGATACGAATTCCGCGCCCCATTTTTCCATGCCGACGGCACGAATTTCTTCACCGACACCCAAGCGGTCGAACAAGGGCATATTGGCGGGCAGCAACGATTCGCCAATGTGAAAACGCGGGTGATGTGCCTTTTCCAGCACAACCACCCGATAGCCTCGCTCGACCAATAACGGCGCGACGGTCGAACCCGCTGGGCCACCGCCAATGACCAATACGTCGCAATGGTGAACCGGTTCTGATGTTTCTACTCGTGGCATGATGGCGCCCTCCCTAGCTCAATGCGGTGTGTGAAGCGCGCCGACCTGGCCGCGCATCGAAATAATACCATCCCCGAATGCGCGGATGGGCGCTCGATGCGTCCTCGTCATACCGAATGGGCATTTACACGATACACTCTATCGGTTTTGATCCTTCTGCCTTAGTGCGTTGGATGCCCGAACACAGCCAACCCGGAGAACGCTGCGATCAACGACGTGAACAAAGCGCCAGTGCGCCAACCCAGTCACAAGCCTCTGGCTCCTGCCGACTGGCGGGTCGATATCGGCCATCGGCTCATCACGCTGATGCCCTACAAGGCCGTGGGCACGACTGTGTTCATGACGGCGTTCTTCGTGGTTTATCTGCACCTGCTCCATCATCCGGTCCACACGGTCACGCTGATGCCGCTGACTCCGATTGATCACTGGATCCGTTTTGAACCGTGGAGTCTTCTGATCTACCTCACGCTCTGGGTGTATGTTTCCCTGGCTCCCGCGCTGATCGAATCGAAACGGGTATTATTCGGCTATGCTGCGGCAATCGGCGGGGTGTGCATCGTCGGGCTGGTGATTTTCTGGCTGTGGCCGACGGCCGTTCCTGCGCCGCAAATCGACTGGGCGCAATTCCCCGGATTCGGCGAGCTAAAAAATGTAGACGGCACCGGCAATGCCTGCCCGTCCCTGCACGTGGCCACGGCGGTGTTTTCCGGCTTCTGGTTGCATCGATTGCTCGGGCTGAGTCGGGCGCCATCCTGGCTGCTGATCTTCAATGCCCTGTGGTGCGCGGCCATCATCTATTCCACGATGGCTACCAAACAGCATGTCTTTCTGGATATCGCCGCCGGCGTCGTGCTGGGCGCCGTTGGCGCGATCTTTTCACTGAAGCTGCTTTTGCGGCATGAAAAGGCAATCTCACCACGTACAATAACCAAACCTTCCGTATAATGACCGATGCATTTCCATGTCTGAGACCCTTTCGCCAATCACGCCGCTTTCTGGTACCAAATCGTCGGCCATGATACCGCTGGCCATCAGCCACTTCACCCTGAGCAATGCGCTCGGATTCGGTAAGGCCGCAACGCTGAACTCACTGCTGGAACGACGCAGCGGCCTGAAGCCCTGCGATTTTCCGGACGTCGCCCTCGACACCTACATCGGCCGCGTAACCGATCTGGAAAACCAGCCCGTTGTCGATCGCCTTTCGCCTTTCGATTGTCGCAATAATCGCCTCGCACAAGCCGCATTGCGCCAGGATGGGTTCGAGCAGGCGGTGCAGGCGGCCAAGGCCCGTTATGGCGCGGATCGCGTGGCCGTGATTGTCGGCTCCAGCACCTCGGGCATCCTGCATACCGAGCTGGCGTTTCGCGAACGCGATCCGGCCACCGGCGCGCTGCCTTCGCCGCTGCATTATCGCGAAACGCATGAGCTATCGTCCGCACCCGAATTCGTGCGCCAATATTTTGAGCTGACCGGCCCCGTGCTGTCGATTTCGACGGCCTGCTCCTCCAGCGCCAAGGTGTTTGCCAGCGGGTGGCGGCTGCTGCAATCGGGTCTGTGCGATGCCGTGATCGTCGGCGGCGTGGACAGCCTGTGCCTGACGACGCTCTACGGATTTTCATCGCTCGAACTCGTCGCCAACGAGCCCTGCCGCCCTGCGGACGCACATCGTGGCGGCATTTCGATCGGTGAAGCGGCCGGATTCGCGTTGCTGGAACGGCAGGAAAATGCCCCCGATGCGACGCTGGGCTTGCTCGGTTACGGCGAAAGCGTGGATGCACATCACATGTCCACGCCCCATCCCGAGGGGCTCGGTGCGGAACTGGCGATGCAACGAGCGCTGGACCGTGCGGGTCTCGCCGCCTGCGACATCGACTACATCAACCTGCACGGCACGGCTTCACGCACCAACGACAGCGCCGAGGACCAGGCCGTCAGCCGCCTGTTCGGCACCGATGTTCCCTGCAGTTCCACCAAGGGCTGGACGGGCCACACGCTGGGTGCGGCCGGCATTACCGAGGCGATCATCGGATTGCTGTGCATCGAACATGGTCTGATTCCCGGCAGCTTGAACACCCGGCAGATCGATCCTGAATTTACCAGCCGCATCGTGCTCGACAACGAGACCCGTCCGGTGCGCCGCGTGTTGAGCAATTCATTCGGCTTTGGCGGCAACAATGTCAGCCTGATCATGGGGCGACTCGACACATGAACCACCCGTCCGACGCGATTACTTCACTCAAGCCGGTTTATCTCGACGGCATCGGCGTATTCGGCCCCGGCATCGCCGACTGGTCGCAAGCCCGTGCCGTGCTGAATGGCAGCGCCGCATTCGACATCAACGCCGATATACCGCCGTTCAATGTCGCCGATTTGCCCGGCACCGAACGCCGCCGCGCAGGAAAATCGGTGAAACTCGCCGTCGATCTGGCCGCACAGGCCGTGCTCGCCGCCCGGATCGATCCGACGCAACCTGCCGCCGTGTTCGCTTCCACCAGCGGAGACACCAACGTGCTGACGGATATCTGCGCTGCGCTGGCCACCGACGACCGACTGATTTCGCCGATGCGTTTTCACAATTCCGTACATAACGCCGCCTCCGGCTACTGGACCATCGCCCAAAGCAATCGCCAACCCACCACGGCGGTGGCCCTGCACAACCTCACAGCTAGCGCCGGTCTGCTCGAGGCGGCCGTTCAGGTCGTGACTGAACAGATGCCCGTGCTCTTAGTGATTTACGATATTCCCTTTCCGCCGCCGCTCGATGCCGCCGAACCGATCGCAACCGTATTTGGCGTGAGTTTTCTGCTCCGGCCAGCGCGAACCGAACACAGCGTTGCCCAACTCGCGCTTTCGCTCACAGCGGCCAGCGAGTCCCCCGTTGATACGCTGACCAATCCCGCGCTGGAAGCCCTGCGCACCGGTGTCGCCGCCGCGCGCATTCTGCCTCTGCTGGCTACGCTGGCGAACGAACGGAACGGAGCTAAGAGCGCAACGCACACCGTCACGCTCGATTACGTCGCGCCGCGCGTGCTGACGCTGGATGTCACTGCGCTCAAGAGCACCGCCGACAACATGAGGAGCCACTCATGAAACGCGCTCTGGTTACCGGCGGCAGCGGTGCCATCGGCGCGGCCATCTGCGAACGTCTGGCCGCCGACGGGCTTGAGGTTCTGGTGCATGCCAATAGCGGTATCGCCCGGGCCGAAGCCGTCGTGGCGCGCATTCAGGCAGCGGGGGGAATAGCACGCGCCGTCTGTTTCGATCTTTCCGACTTTGCCGCGACCGATCAGGCCATCGCCGAGCTCATGGACGAGGCGCACCCGATCCAGGTGCTCGTGAACAACGCGGGCATCCACGACGACGCTCCGCTCGCAGGCATGTCCGCCGAGCGTTGGCATCGCGTCGTCGATATTTCGCTCAACGGGTTTTATCACGTCACCCAACCCCTGTTGCTGCCGATGATTCGCACCCGTTGGGGCCGCATCATCAACATCAGCTCCATTGCGGGCGTGATGGGCAACCGCGGGCAGGTGAACTATGCCGCCGCCAAGGCCGGGCTGATCGGCGCCACCAAGGCACTGGCGCAGGAATGCGCCTCACGGGGCGTGCTCGTCAATGCGATTGCCCCCGGCATTATCGAATCACCCATGATCGAATCGGCCTTCACGCCGGAACAGATCCGCCAACTCGTGCCGATGGCGCGGGCGGGCAAACCGGAGGAAGTCGCCGATCTCGTGGCCTTTCTCGCCTCTGATCGGGCGGCGTACATCACCGGCCAGGTCATCGGCATCAACGGCGGCATGGCGTGACGCCGCACAAACCCGCCCACACACCCCGTCCATTCATGCTGAGTTTCGACGATGGCCCGCTGCCAAGAAAAACCGATGCGGTGCTCGATGCGCTGAGCCGATTTCGCGGCGAGGACGGCAAACCGCTGCGTGCCGGGTTTTTCATGATCGGCGATGCGCCGGCGCGTTTTCTGGCCGGGCGGCAGTATTTCGCCCCGTATGAACTGTGGTGGCGCAAGGGCAGCATGCGCCGCCACCCCGAACTGGTGGCACGCGCGCTGGCCGAGGGTCATATGATCGGCAATCACACGGTGCATCACGTCTGGGCACGCTGGCCCGTCTACCGCGATATGGATGCGGTTCGTAGTGAAATCCACGGCTGGGAAGCGCACGCCGAGGCAGCGGGCTGGCATCCTGCAACCGCTCCCCGACTGTTCCGCGCTCCATACCTGCTGCACACCCCGACCATGACCGCCGCCGCGACGGAACTCGGCTACCGGATCGTTGGTGGGCAAACCGTGGGCGATGCGACGCCCGGCAATGGACTGCGCGCCATCGAGCAGCAGATCCGTCGCATCCTGAATACACCGGACACACAACCTGCATTGCTTATTTTCCATGACATCCGTCCCGTCACCGCCCATCATCTGGGCACGCTTCTCGACCGATTGCAGCATGAGGGGCACGATTTACGGCATTTTTCGGTTTAGCGTGAACCGGCCAGATTTTTGAATCAGTGCGCATGCCCTTTTTGTAAGCGGTTGGCCGAAGGGGATTATTTCGGTGGGTCGATTTTTCCCGTCACGCTGGTGTTACAACGAAACCATCCGGCGATGCTGGTGCGCGGGTGTTGCGTGGGCAACACTTCATGGGGCATGGATTCGCTCATAAAGACGACCAGCTTGCCCATTTCGGGCGTGATCACGGCCCGTATATCCCCAGAGTCCTCGGCGTTCTCGCCGTAGATCACCAATTCGCCGCCCCAATCAGCCTGCCACTCTGGGTTCAGGTAACAAACGACGGACACCATTCGGCTGGCCCGCCCGCGAAAGCTGTCGAGGTGTTTTTTGTAGAAGCCGCCCGGCTGGTAGCGCGCAAAGTGGCATTCGTATTCGAACAAGCCCAAAAACAAACTGCGGTTGAGGTAGGTTTGCAGCTCGGCCATCTGGTCGAGGTACGCCTTTTGCGCGGCTGTGCGCCCATCGAACCATTTGATTTCATCACGACGAATGGTTGCGTTGACCTGATGGATCACCCCGCGGCCGACCCCGGCGGGTTCCAGATGGCCGTCGGCCTCGTGCTGCTCGGCTTCTGCTAGGAGGGCCTGACACAACGACGTGCTCAAGGCCCGTGGCCATTGATACCAACCGCGCGCCACGAGGGCATCAACCAGCGGCGCGTACCGCTCGGGCGTGTCGTTTTCGTTCATGAGGGAATCTTTCGTGGGGGTAGGCATAGCCGCCGCGCGGGGCCGCGCCGGCGGTGGTCGCCGGGCAAGATGCTTTCAGCGAGCGAGCATTATAGTGAAGCCTGCTGCGAATGCAGCGCGTTTCATGCAGCGATTCGAGCGCAGTTTGATTGGAAATTAAGGACAGCTGGCCAGCGTGGTCGCCAGATCCGGGTAGCGTGGTTGCCAGTCGAGCGCCAGCTGGATGGCGCGGGCGTCGATCCGCTTGGATTCGGTTAAAAATTCACGCGCCATCGGCGAGGATTGCGCCAGCACGTCCGCCAGCGGCAAACACGGGGGCGCGGGCAAATCAAAATGCGCCGCCGTGTTCACATAGAGCTCTGTCATCGGGCGGGGGTTGTTGTCGCTGACGTTGAACACACCGGCTACCGGCGCGGCCTGTTCCACTCGGGCGATCAGGCGTGTGTAGATATCGGCCAGATCATCGGCATGAATGCGATTGGACCACGGCGATTCTTCGGGGCAAACAACCGGCGCACCTGCACGAATTCGCTCCAAAGGCAGGCGGTCGCAGGCGTACAGGCCGGTCAGCCGCAGCACGGTCAAGGGCACGCTATGAGCGGCACACCACTGCCCGAAGCGGGTTTCGGCATCCAGACGGCGGCGGCCCCGATCATGCGCGGGGTTGGGCGGCGTGTGTTCATCGACCCAAGCGCCGCCCTGATCGCCATACACGGCGGTGGTGCTGGCATAAATCACCGCGCTGGGGCGTTGATGATCGGGCACGGCCGCAAGCCAGTTGGCCACGCGGCTGTCCACCTCGCCTGATCGGGCGGGCGGTGCGAAATAGAGCCAGATGGCCCGAGCGGGGATATCAACTGTCGATGCCATTTGATCGAGATCAATGGCCACGGACGCCCAATGGCCACGATGCGTGACCGGGCAAAACGGCACCTGTCGCGAGAAGGCGGTGATGGCACGCTGAGGGTGTCGTTCGGCCACGCGCCGGGCAATATCGCCATAACCGATGATGACCAAAGGCAAGGTGGCCCCGCTTGAATGCTGATCTTTTTCATTGGACATTTTTAAGTTGCTCCCACAGACGGCGCGGGTGAAGCCCAGCCAGCCAGCCACTGATGGCGTACACACCCGCCCCGCCGCCAATCAATAAAACAAGCCAGCCGATCCGCGTCAAGGCGTTGGCGTCGGTCCACTGTATCGCGGCGGGTCGCAACCAGAGCAACACTGCGGCCATCACGAGCGTCGCGGCCAGCACTTGGCGCAAGAATAACCATAAGGCCGGATCGGGTTGCCAGGCATCGCGTTTTTTCAAAAAATACGCCAGTAAGCCGAAATTGACCCAAGCAGCCATCGCGGTGGTCAGCGCCAGGCCCGCATGGGCGGCATAACCGCCGAACAAAAACATCCACGGCAACACAATGATCGCCTTAAAGATCAGATTGGCGGCCACGGCGACCATGCCGATCTTGACCGGCGTTTTGGTGTCTTGCCGAGCATAAAAACCCGGCGCGAACATCTTGATCAGCAAAAAGGCGGGCAAACCCAGCGCGTAGGCCGACATGGCCAAGGCGACCATGTGCGTGTCGAAGGCGTTGAACGAGCCGTATTCAAACAGCGTCGCCAGCATCGGTTGCGCCAGCACCACCAGCCCCGCGCAGATCGGCAGCCCCAGTAGCACGGTGAACTTGATGGCCCAGTTGAGCGTGCCGGAAAAATCGCCATGATCGGTGCGGCTGTAGGCGCGGGAGAGCTTGGGCAGGATGACGGTGGAAATCGCCACGCCGAACACGCCCAGCGGTAATTCCACCAGCCGATCACTGTAGTACAGCCACGAGACGCTACCCACCATCAGCATGGAAGCGAGGATGGTATCGACCAATAAATTGATCTGTGTGATCGAGGCGCCGAACATCGCCGGAATCATCAGGCGGATGGTTTTGCGCACCCCCGCGTGGCGGCCAAAGCGTGGGCGCGGCAACAAGCCCAATCGCGCAAGAAACGGCAGCAGGAAGAACAACTGCAGAATACCGGCAAAGAACACGCCCCAGGCCAGCGCCATCACCGGCTCCTTGAACCAGGGCGCAGCAACGAGGGTGGCAAAAATCAGCGAGATATTGAGCCAGATCGGCGCCAGCGCCGGCATGCCGAATCGCCCGAAGGCGTTAAGCGTACTGGCGGCGAAGGCCGTCAGCGAGATGAAAAACAGATACGGGAACGTGATCCAGAGCATGTGTGCCGCAAGCGCCCGTTGCGCCGGATCATCCGAAAAGCCCGGTGCAAAGACAGTAATGACCAGCGGCGCGGCACTGATGCCCAAGCCGACGACCACGATCAACACCGCCGCCAGTGTGCCGAACATATGATCGATAAAATCCTTGAGTTCCGCCCGGGTGTTCTTTTCCCGATATTCCGACAACACCGGCACGAAGGCCTGCTGGAATGCGCCTTCGGCAAACAGGCGACGCAGGAAATTGGGGATCTTGAACACCACGAAAAAGGCATCGGTGGCCGGGCTGGCACCGAAAACGCGCGCCAGCAGCATGTCGCGCACAAAACCGAGCACGCGCGAAATCATCGTCATGCTGCTGATCAGCGCGGTGGAACGCAGTAGGCCCATGGTCGTCAGTGACCGGCGCGGCGCGGTATCAAAGCGTCGCTGCCAGTTGATTAAGCAGGGCCTCATAAATGCGCGACAGATCGATAAGGTGCGCCACCGGCACTCGCTCGTCAATTTGATGGATCGTCGCGTTCAGCGGGCCGAGCTCCACCACCTCTGCCCCTGTCGGTGCAATAAAGCGGCCATCAGAGGTGCCGCCCGCCGTAGACGGCAACGGTTTGACGCCCGTCACCTGCGCCACCGCTGCCTCGACCGCCTGCACGAACGCGCCCTGTTTCGTCAGGAAGGGTTGCCCTGAAACAGACCAATTCAAGGTATGTCGCAGTTGGTGTTTTTCCAGTAAGGCTTCGACGCGTGCCTGGATTTTTTCCACCGAGCTTTCGGTGTTGAAGCGCAGATTGAATTGCACGTGCAACGCACCGGGAATCACGTTGTTCGCGCCCGTACCGGCCTGAATATTGGCGATTTGCAGGGTCGAAGGCGGAAAATGCGCGTTGCCCTGATCCCATTCGATGGCCGTGAGTTCGGCCAGAAACGGCGCGGCGCGGTGTACGGGATTATCCGCCAGATGCGGATAGGCGACATGGCCTTGCTTGCCGTGGACAACGAGATTGCCCGTGATCGAGCCGCGACGACCAATCTTGTATTCATCGCCCAGGCGCTCGCGACTGGAGGGTTCGCCCACCAGACACCAGTCGATTTTTTCATCGCGCGCGTTCAACCACTCGATGACCTTGACCGTGCCATCGACGGCCACGCCTTCTTCATCGCTGGTAATCAAAAAAGCCATGCGAAACGGTGGTTCGGGCGTCGTCTGCACAAAACGCTCGATGGCCGTGACCATCGCCGCGATCGAACCTTTCATATCCGCGCTGCCGCGGCCGATCAGCACGTCATCGACGATGTTCGCGGCAAACGGCGGCTGGCTCCAGGCTGTGGCATCGCCCGTCGGCACCACGTCGGTGTGACCGGCAAAACAAAACAACGGGCCGGATGAGCCACGCACCGCCCAGAGGTTATCCACAGCACCAAACCGCAGCGGCGTGATCGTGAAATCCATTGCGGCAAGACGTTCAGCCAATAACGGCTGACAACCGGCATCTTCCGGCGTGACCGAGGCCCGGCGAATCAGATCTTGCGCCAGAGCAATGGTCGGGTCGGGATGGAACGCGTCGTTCATGAGGACACCTTGTTGATGGTTTATTGGTTGATGGCTTCTTGGATAAGGGCGTGTTGCCATTGCTCGGGGTCAAAACCGACCAGGGTGACATCATCGGACACCAGAATCGGGCGTTTGATCAGGCTGGGATTGTTCAAAGCCGCGGCACGTGCCAAAGTCGTAGTCATGGCGTCGCGTTCCGCTTGTGGCAACCGCCGCCAGCTCGTACCCCGACGATTGATTACCGTTTCCCAACCGAATTCAGCCAGCCAGCGATCCAGCAGATCTTCGGGCACACCAGCCTTTTTGTAATCATGGAACAGGTAATCCACACCGTGATCGACCAGCCAAGCGCGGGCTTTTTTAACAGTGTCGCATTGGGGAATTCCAAATAAAGTCATCATGTTAATTAATTCACAAGGTAAGTGATTCGCATTGGTCAGGATAGATAAGTTTGATTCGTGACAGGCTCATCGCTGGCTAAACTGTTTTATGTGACCTTCCGGCGCGTGCCGTCCTTAAGATTGCGACAGAAAATGACCCGCCCGAAAAAAAACCAATCAAATTAGGCTGTTATTTTCTACCGCTCGGTCGCTGGCCTGATGGGCCATGGCGACACGCAAGGAACGCCGATCCCGTGAGCAGAATCAAACGTTTTCCAGACAGATTTCATTGAGGAGCCACCATGAATTCTACGCCATTTAATCAAAAACACCTCGCCTCGGCGCTGGTGGCAGCCTTTATGGTCACCGTTGCACCGGCTGTTCTGGCAGAGCCCCATGACGCACAATGGGGGCAGGAGCTGCACGCACAGCATTGTGCCGACTGCCATTCCGCGCCCCATGATGCTGCTTTTTACACGTCCAAACGCGGTGGCAAAATCAAGAGCCTGGCCGGCTTGAACACGATGGTTCAATCCTGCGCCAATCACTTCAATGTCCCCTGGTTCGATGAAGAGGTAAACGCGGTGTCGGCTTACCTGAATCAGACTTACTATCAATTCGATCAGACCCGTGCCGATTAGCAAGAAACCCTGACGTAATTATTCAGATCTTCATCAGGGAAGCTCGAAAAACCCGTCATTCCTGCGTAGGCGGGAATCCAGCGCCTTGATTTTTTTGGGCTCCCGCTTTCGCGGGAACGACGAACCATGGGTATTTCGAGGTGCCCATCTTCATCAAGGATTGCCCTTCAAGTGCCCGCATCACTGTGCGGTACCTCGGTGTTGTTCCTTGCACGCTCCAGACGTCGTGTTATCTGGGCTACATGATTCCTGACGTGTTTGGTCGCAGCGCATTTCTTTCTGCGGCGCGAGCGCGCCTTGCGTCCAATCGGACAGCGACTCGCTGAGCATGCATCCAAGAGCGCAACAGTTCACTAGCGCTTAGCTCTGCGATTAGTCCGGCAATTAACTAGGCTGGGCATTCGATATATTTTGATAATCATTCGCATTAGCGTTAATTTTATTCATGCATAAACCGCAATTCATCTTCTCCATCGATGATGAACCATGGTGATGCGCGTGATTCCACTAAGCATGAGGTTTTGAACAATGAGACTGCGTTATTTTTTTATTGGATTGACCGCTGCGTTCATGAGCACCGCCGCTCAGGCAGGCCCGCAATGCACGCAAGAGCCGCGTTCGGCCTGGATGCCGGCAGACAAGGTGCTGGCCAAGGCCACCCAGGAGGTGCCCAAGCTCAAGTTGTTCAAGGTGACGGATGGCAACTGTTTTGAGATCTACGGTTGGGGCCAGGCTGGTGAAAAGCTGGAAATTTATTACCACCCGGTCACCGGCGAGGTCGTCAAGCGCGGCAGCTGGTAATAGATTTTGTTCAAACCCCCGGCATCCGGCGTCCGGCGATGGTCGCGGCCTCAGCGCGCGATCCATTGGGGCTTGGTGCTGATCCTGCTGTTGGGGTGGTGGAGCGGATCGAACGATGAGGAGTGGCACGAATGGGTGGGCTATGGGGCCTTGGCCTTGCTCGGGCTGCGTTTTTTGCTCGGTTTTGGCAGCAGGCATCCGCATGCCAGATGGGGATTTTTCCTGCACCAACTGCTTGCCTTCCGTCGGTCACCGTCGGCGGATCATCCCGATGGGCGCCCTGTGCTCGGTCCCTTGGGCGCTTTTTCGGCCATGATGCTGTTGTTATTGATGACCGCTACCGCAGTCACGGGCTGGATGCTGACGCTTGAGCAGTTTGTTGGCGAGGATGCTGCCGAGGATCGTCATTACTGGGCATTCAATCTGACCCTGGCCTGGACGGCACTGCATGTGCTGACCCATGTCGTGCGCTGGCTGAGACGACGGCGCGTGCTGGGCTCGGACGGGGCGTAAAACACCCCGAATCGCGTGCAATCGTAGGCATGAGACCCCTCGATGGGGTTCAGGGCACGATCAGGTAGTCGGACGAAGGGGTGAAACGAAGCGACAGGTCGATGGCCTGAACGTGCTTGGTGATGGCGCCGGTCGAAATGAAATCCACACCGGTCAGGGCAACGTCCCGAACAGTGGACAAATCCACATTGCCTGAAGCTTCGAGTTTGGCCCGACCCTTGTTCGCCGCCACGGCGGCGCGCAATCCGGCCAGATCGAAATTATCCAGCAGAATCCGGTCAACGCCCGCCGCCAATGCTTCTTCGAGCTGATCGAGGGTTTCAACTTCTACCTCAAGCGGAACATCCGGGTTGATGGCCCGACTCGCCTGCACTGCTGCCGTGATCGACCCCGCCGCCATGATGTGGTTTTCCTTGAGCAAGACCATGTCATACAACCCCAAGCGATGGTTGAAGCCCCCACCACAGGTAACGGCGTATTTCTGCGCCATGCGCAAACCGGGGATCGTCTTGCGGGTGTCGAGAATGCGTGCCGATGTCCCGCTGATGGCATCGACATAGGCACGGGTGATCGTCGCCGTGCCGCTTAAGGTTTGCAGAAAGTTCAAGGCCGTGCGCTCGGCCGTCAGCAGCGCGCGTGCCGGTCCATCGAGCGTGCAGATGACACTATCTGCCGGAACGGGATCGCCATCACAGTACAACCACTGAACCAGTGAGCGGTTCGATACACGGCGGAACGCGGTTTCCGCCCAGGCTGTGCCGGCCAACACGCACGATTCCCGCGCCACGATCCGCCCCTGCATCATCTGTTCGGCCGGAACGAGCCGCGCGGAGACATCCCCGCCGCCTATATCTTCGGTTAGCGCGCGCGTTACATCGTCGGCAATCTGCTGGGAATCAATCATCACTTTATATTTTCCGGAATTTCAGGGCGTTTACCGTGGATCGCCAGGGGTATAGAAGAGAACTCCCTAGTTTAAACCATCTCGCCATCACAGTCCGATAGGCCCCTATGTCGGCAATCGTACCGGAGCATCGGCACTCTTTGCGATAAGCTTGATGCGTTCCGATTCTTGATTCAGCAGTAGGAGATTTCGCCATGCGTGTTGCCGTGTTCAGTAGCAAACCCTACGATAAGGAAAGTCTGACCCGAGCCAATGCGGCTTTCGGGCATGAACTGCAATTCTTTGAAGCGGCACTAAATCTCCAAACATGCAGCCTGGCAGAAAATGCCGAGGCCGTCTGTGTGTTTGTGCACGATCAGATCGACGCGCATCTGCTGCGCTGTCTGGCGGGGCGGGGCGTCAAGGTCGTTGCCCTGCGTTATGCCGGCTTCAACAACGTCGATCTGCCAGCCGCGCGTGAAGTGGGCATTGATGTGGTGCGGGTGCCGGCGTACTCACCTTATGCCGTGGCCGAGCATGCGGTGGCGATGATGCTGACGCTCAACCGCCATACCCATCGGGCCTATAACCGGGTGCGCGAAGGCAATTTCGCGCTCAATGGCCTGCTCGGGTTCGATATGAACGGCAAGACGGTCGGCATCGTTGGCACCGGGCGCATCGGCACCGTACTGGCCCGCATCATGCTCGGCTTCGGCTGCACCGTGCTTGCATACGATCTGTATCCGAACGATGAATGCAAGGCGCTGGGCGTGCGGTATGTCTCGCTGGATGAACTACTGCCGCAAAGCGACATCATCAGCCTGCACTGCCCGCTCAGTGAGGAAACACGCCACCTCATCGATTCGAAGGCGATCGGCAAGATGAAGCGCGGTGCCATGCTGATCAATACGGGTCGCGGGGCTTTGATCGACACCCGTGCAGTGATCGCAGCGCTCAAGCGCGGCCACATCGGGGCGTTGGGCCTGGATGTGTACGAACAGGAAGAAAATCTGTTCTTCGAAGATCACTCCGAGGAGATCATTCAGGATGATGTGCTTGAACGCCTGATGACCTTCCCCAATGTACTGGTTACCGCCCATCAGGGTTTTTTCACCCGAGAGGCGATCGACGCCATTGCCGAGACCACGCTGAATAATCTCAAGCAGGTTGAAGCGGGTGAGCCCTGCCCGAATCGCCTGTAAACACAAGCCATCCGTGATCGGCCCGCACGCCGGCTTATGAACGCCCGCATAATGCGAAGCAGGTGTAAGCCCGCGTTCAGAGATTCCCTTTTCGCCGCAAGGCCCAGATTCGCTCGCGAGGCTATGCGCCATAAGTTGTGCGTGATGGGATGGGTAGAACACGGGCACGGCCTTATAAATTAAGGGCACCGCGAAAGATTTTCCGAGGTGCCCTTAAAAATAAGAGGCAGAAATTGCCCGCACTCGGGCAGATGCGATCCGCGCTTATTTCGTACCTGAAACATCCACTTCAACCCGACGATCGGGTTGTAAGCAGGCAATGAGCGCAGGGGTGGCTTTTGAGCCCACGCAATCGCCTGGTTTGGTCACGGGATCCGCACCATCAACGCCTTTGGCGCTGATTTTATGGGCAGGGATTTGCCCGGAGCTAATCAGATAATCTTTGACCGCTTCGGCGCGACGGGTTGAAAGCTTCAAATTATAAGCATGGGAGCCAATTCGATCCGTGTGGCCGATGACCATGATTTGATCATAATCAGTACCATTTAAATCGCGAGCCAATTGATCAAGCGCCCGCTTACCTGCTGGTTTTACAACCGATTTATTGAAATCAAACAGCGAATCGGCACTGAGCGTCACTTTCTTGGGCGCGTGTCGTTCAACCACAGGGGCTGGCGTTGCAATAGCGGCAAGCGGGGCGGGTGCCAAAGCCGGCTCGCGGGCTTTCTGGCCAAAACGATAGACCAGGCCCGCCGAGATTAAATCAATATCCCCTTTATTGCCGACCGCGTCGTTAATCCGATAGCGTTCGACTTCAGCGCGCACATCCAATGATTCGGTCAGGGCGTATTGCACCCCCACGCCAAACTTGTAATTGGTATCGCGCGCGCTGGGGCTTGGGTTGGTCACCAGCACGGCACCGGTGCCGACAAATTGATCCTGCGCCTTGGCATAGTTCACACCGACTCGGCCAAATAGCGAAAACTTGTCGGTAATGGGCCACAATCCCACCACATCCAAGTTCACCCCTTGGAGTTTGATCTCGCCGGTTAAAGTGCCTTGTGGTGTGGTGTAGGCCGTATAACCAAATTTACCCAAATTAAAGTAGCCACCTTCCAGGGCGAAATAGCGATTGAACTGATAACCCCCGTACAACTTGTAGCCGATGCTGCGATCATCATTGGTGAGGGCGTTTGTGGTGAAGCCCGAGCCCAAAAGATTGCGCGTGATGCGGTCATTATCGATCGTCGCGCGCGATTGCCCTGCATTGGCGCCAATGTACCAGCCAGAATCATCTGCCGCGGCCATCGGGCCTGCCATCATGGCGATGACCAATAAACTCAAAGTAGCCGTTATTTGGCTGCTTTTAACTTTTCTTAGTTTCATTTTTTGCTCCAAGCGGATGATATGCATTGAATCAATGCAGTGATCTCGGGTAATGGGTTGTTATTCATGGTTTTGCTCCTTGCCTCATTGAGCCAGCCGATGGGAATGCCACAGGCTGGGCATGGAGAACAACGCTCTGTGTTAAGGCGCAGGGACGTTAATCACGGTATTGGTCATGGTGAGCGATGCATTTAATCCCACCGCGCGGCCATTGAGCGTCACTAAGGCCGCATTCCCGGCCGTGGAGAATGCAACACCGGCATAGGCCAAGATATTGCCCACCATGGTGCCGCCGCCTGCCGCATTAATGGTGGCTGAGCTACCCACTTGCCAAAACACATTTTTAGCTTGCGCGCCGTTAATCAGCTGAACGCTCATGGGTAAGCCGGGGCCGCCAACGGTCAATGTGCTGGCCATCTGGAATACCCACACCGCGTTCGCATTGCCTTGGCCATCCAATACGAGATTAGAGCCGGTGATTTGGTAGGAGCCCAGTGCTGACTGGTAAATACCCGGTGCCAAAGTTAAGCCGCCCAGTTGATCTGTACCCAAATCAAGGCCACCTGGCAGCTGGGCCGGGGTTAGCTTGTTGTAGGCTGTTTGCGCATCGCTAAGCGCTTGAGTTGCAATGTTGCATGAGGTTGGGTTAACCGTCACAGCCGTAGGGCCGGTGGTCGATGTGGTGCAGGTATAAATCTTACCGTTAACCGTGCCGATATTTGAGCCGGTTTCGGTATAAATATCGAGCGCATCATGAAACCCGGTCACAGAGGTGGTCGTGGTGGCCGTCGTGCCAAGATCCCCATTGATCACGGTATTGATACCTTGATTAGTGGTGCCTGCCGTGCCGCCCAAATTACCAAAGGTGCTGGCTGAACCCAATGAAACCGCGCCCGGTGCAAGCCCGCTGCCGGTGGTGAAAGTCCATGGATTAGGCATGCTGCCGGGTGCCAGTGCATTACCGGCTAAATCTTTGGCACCGGTAATGGTGGCCGTGTAGGTTGTGTTGGCAAGCAAGTCACTGGCCGGGGTGAACGAGGCAACCAGGGTTTGCGGGTTATAACTCACGGCGCCGGTTAACGGCGTACCGATCGGCGGGCCACTCACCTGGAGCGAGAAATTGGCCGTCGTCAGCGTTAACGGATCCATTGCCTCACTAAATGTGGCATTAACCGGCGTATTCAGAGCCACATTAGTGGCCTGATCAGCCGGGTTTTCCAGCACGATTGTGGGCGGTGTGGTATCGGGTGTGGTGGTCGTAAATTGCCAAACGTAATTGCTGGCTGCCGGCAGGGGCGCTTGATTACCCGCCAGAGCATTGCCGGCTACATCGGTTGCTGCCGTGGTGATGGTTCCCGTGTAGGTTGTGCCATTGTCAAGCACCGCATTGGGGCGGAAAATCGCCGTTTTGCTCCCGACATCGTACGTGACAACACCCGATACAGGGGAAACACAAGGTGCGGCACAGGTTAAAGCAAAGGTTCCGCTGGCTGTGATCGACGCGGGGGCCATCGCCTCTGAAAAAGTAGCTGTTATTGCCGTGTTCGCTGCAACATTCGCGGTTGGGCCCGGAATGGTGGTAACCGGTACGGTGTAAATGACGCTGGGGCGCGTGGTATCTGACGTGATCCCGGTGGTAAATCGCCACACATAAGGCGCTGCTAAAGCTAAACCCGAGGCCAAACTCGTAGCCCCGGTTACCGTGGCCGTATATTGGGTTGCGGCGGTAAGATCGGTGGGTGATGCGAACGTTGCCACCCGGTTGGTGCTATCGAGGGTAACTGTACCGGCGGGGCTAACACAAGGCGCGGCACAGGTAACAGTGAAACTTGCGCCACCGGTGATGGCTGCCATGGGCTCACTAAATGCAGCGGTAATCAGTGTGTTGTTTACCGGGACACCCGTGGCGTTGTGGAGGGGGGCGACAGCGGTTACGGTGGGCGGCGCTGGCGGTACAACCGGCGGTATAACAGGCGGTACGACAGGTGGTACAGCAGGCGCTGGCGCTTGCACAGCACCACCGGCGCCTAAAATGGGCGCTTGCCCGCCGCCGCCACAACCGGCCAATAACGCAGTCAACGCCAAGGCGGATAGCCAAGGCAATGGCTTGTAAAAGCGTTCAAATTTTTTCATTTTTAATCCTTATCTAATCTTAAGAGTCATTGTTGACAGGAGCCCATCAGCGCTCAATAAGCACTTGCAAGAACCGCAGAGTGTTTATTTGCTGCTAAGTGTTGCAACTTACGGGGATAAACTCTGTGCGTTAGCACACGTAGTGCTAAAAATCCTGGTGCGGAGCTTGAAAATACCCAATACCTCCAACGCCCCAACAAGGGGTGCCATGGGTATTTCAAACGGGTGCCAGTTGTTTGAGGCGTGCACACTGCACGAGGGGCTATAAAGCTTGCTTAAGGTGTTGCACCGTTGCTCTTGTCTTGGTAAGCGTCCGGCCGCCCCACCTGTTCTGACGGGTATAGAGTAGGGTACAAAGTGTCCACCTATTTTTAGTGGACACTTTTATGAACCCGACACCATCTGCTCGCCAGCGGCGCTACCATCCTGCTGAATTCAAGGCTCAACTGATTACCCTATGTCAGCAACCCGGTGCATCGGTTGCCGGTGTGGCACTGGCGCACGGGGTGAATGCCAACCTGTTGCGTCGCTGGATTCGTCAACAGGCAGGCTCGATGCCCCGATCAGTACCGACTCTGGTGCCGATTGAGCTTGCCGCACCGGTCGCTGTGCCAACCGACGATGCTTTGAGTCTTGAGATTAACACGAGCTCGGCTCGTGTCACGATCCACTGCCCGGCATCCCGTGTAGATGCCTGTGCCCGCCTGCTCGGGCGGTGGCTCAAATGATTCGCCCCGAACAGGTGTTCCTGATCGTGGAACCGGTGGATATGCGCTGGGGTATTGAACGCCTGTCGCAACAGGTGCAATCCCTGCTGCACCGGTCCCCTTGTGATGGTACCGCTTATGGGTTTACCAACCGCGCCCGATCCCGACTCAAACTTCTGATCTGGGATGGCACGGGGGTGTGGCTCTGTCAGCGCCGGTTGCACCGGGGGCATTTTTATTGGCCAAAGCCCGGGGATGATCGGTTTATCATGAGTGCCGAACACTGGCAGTGGCTGACCACCGGGGTTGACTGGCAGAGGCTCTGCGCCAAGCCACAGGCCCACTGGCAAGTGTGAGATTTTTCAGGATTTCGTCTTGAAAAATCAGCACATGCAGCCTGGGGTTTGGTATAATCAACCTCATGATTTCAAACGCAGAAACCGGTCATTCATCCCCTGAAACGCCCTCCGTGGCGTGGCTGATTGCGCAACTGGAACTGCGGGATTCTGAGTTGGCAAAACTTGATGCGGCACTGGTGCAACGCAATCAAGACATCCGCCATTTAACCCAAAATCTTCATGCCAAAGACATCAAGATCAAGGCACTCACCCATGAACTGGCGTATTACCGCCGTATCCGCTTCGGGGCCAAAACCGAGGCCATGAGTGCCGAGCAACTGCACCTGTTCGAAGACGATCTGGCCGAGGACATCGCTGCCGTTGAGGCCGAGTTATCACCCCCGGCAGATGCCCCGCCTAAACCCCGCCGTAAGGCCGGTCGGCAGCCTCTGCCCGATCATCTGCCGCGTGAAACCCATGTCCATGAACCCGATTCCTGTCAGTGCGGCCAGTGTGGTGCCCATCTGGTCAAGATCGGTGAGGACGTCACCGAAAAGCTCAATATCATTCCCGCCCGATTCTTTGTCGAACGGCATGTCTATCCCAAATACGCCTGCCGATCCTGTCAAACCATCACGGCCGAACCCAGCGCACCCACCATCATCGATGGCGGTATGGCCGCCCCTGGCCTGCTGGCCTGGGTGGCGGTCAGCAAATATGTCGATCACCTGCCGCTCTATCGGTTAGAACAGATTGCCCAGCGTAGTGATGTGCATCTCTCACGCAGCACGATGAGTGAATGGATTGGCCGCATCGGTGTGGCTCTGCAACCCCTGGCCGATCGCTTGAGTGAATTACTCAAACAGCGGGCGGTACTGCATGCCGATGAAACCCCGGTACAGCAACTCGATCCGCTGGCCGGTAAAACCCCAAGTTATCTATCTGGGAGCTTATCTTTGGGCCTATCGCAGCAATAGCCTGGATGCGGGGCCGCCGATCGTGGTGTTCGACTATCAAACCGGCCGCAGTGGTCAACATGCCGCCGAGTTTCTTCAGCACTGGCCAGCCAATGGACCAACCAATGGACCAACCAATGGACCAACCAATGTACCAACCAATGGACCAACCAATGGACCAACCAATGGGCAAGGCACCTTGATGGTCGATGACTACAGCGGGTACAAAGCCCTGTTCCGTGCGGGCGTGACCGAGCTTGGCTGCTGGGCCCATGCCCGGCGCAAGTTCTTTGATCTGCACAAGGCCAGCAATCATCCGGTTGCGCACGAGGCACTGTCGCGGATTGCCCGGTTGTATCTTGCAGAAGAAGAGGCCCAAGGCATGGACATTGCGGGGCGGATGCAACACCGTGCCCTGCACAGCCTGCCGCAGTTGCAGGACATGCACCAGTGGCTCACTGGCCTGCGGCCCGGTGTGGCCAACGGCGGCGCACTGGCCAAGGCCATTGACTATACCAAGAAGCGCTGGCCGGCATTGATCCGCTACGCCCAAACCGGCCACCTACCGATCGACAACAACCCGATAGAAAATGCCATTCGTCCGATTGCCCTCGGCAAGAAGAACTGGTTGTTCGCCGGCAGTGAACGGGCAGGCAAACGTGCGGCAGCGATTCAGAGTCTGTTCGCCACCGCCAAGCTCAACGACATTGAACCGGCTGCCTGGTTGAAAGACACCCTCGAAAAACTACCCACCTGGCCCAACAGCCGCATCGATGAACTGTTGCCCTTCAGGCAGAAAGCATAAACGACCCAAGTTTCAAAGGTGGAGCGGCTGGACGCTTACTTGTCTTGGAGTTGGTCGCCCGCTTTTTCGATTTGCTGCCCGGTTTTATCGACCGCGCCATCCAAGGCCTTGCCCGCTTTTTCAGCGGGGCCTTCAGGCTTGCTGCAGCCAGATAGCATTGCCATCAGCATGCCGGTCAGGGCAAAAGTGGTGATTGTTTTTCCGAGTGTATTCATAAGGTTCGCCTTGTTTCCCTTGCAAAAAAAATAAAAGGTTTGGCCGTGTCCAGTTGTGGGTAACAAATGCCAAATAAAGAATGGTTATTGAACCCGGTTGCCAATCACGCCGCCCACGGCCGCGCCACCCACCGTGCCCAGTGCGCTGCCACCGGTGAGCACAGAGCCACCGACCGCGCCAACGCCGGCACCAATGGCCGTGTTTTGATCACGCTGAGTCATACCCGCACAACCGGCCATGTTGAGCACCAGTGCGCCAGCGACGGCAGATAAAGCGATTTTTTTAATGAGGTGCATAAAGTCATTTCCTGTAAAGTTCGGATGGTTTTGGCGCGTCCCGAAATTGGCACAAGGCTATTTCGGACATTTTTTGGGGATAGTTCCAAAAAAAATGGGCGTCTGTCTGATGGCGCACATAGGGCGTGCTGGATGTTTTCGCGGTTTTGAAATTCAACGGCGGTATCAATACGACATGTGGCTGAAAACCCAGATATTATTCAGGTTTTCTCAGGGTTATCAGCACGATGCGGTACAGATTATTTTTCAATAGGCTTTTGCCCGTTGTGCGGCTTCTTAAATCGATCATTCCTCTGCGTTACTGATGCAACGTGCGAGGGCAAATTATTGAGTGTTTATTCATGCCTAACCTTCTAGCTAAAAAGAGCGATCCTTGCCAAAACCGCTTGCTGAATGCATTTCCAAAAGTGGTCTATGAGCGCTTATACCCCAATTTAGAGTTAGTCCCGCTGGTATTGGGGCAAGTGCTCTATGAATCAGGCGATACCCAGCAATATGTTTATTTTCCGACCGACGCGATCGTTTCGTTGTTGTATGTGATGGAAAATGGCGCTTCAGCCGAGATTGCCGTGGTGGGTAATGAGGGGTTGGTGGGTATTTCTTTATTTATGGGTGGCGATAGCGTCACTAATCGCGCCGTGGTGCAAAGTGCGGGTTTTGGCTACCGGCTTTGCGGTAAAAAAATCAAAGAAGAATTTCATCGACATGGGGATTTGCTCGAATTGGTGCTGCGGTATACGCAATCGTTATTCACCCAGATGGCGCAAACAGCCGTATGCAACCGCCACCACTCGATTGTTCAGCAATTATGCCGGTGGTTATTGCTTTCGATGGATCGGCTCAATGGCAATGAACTTGTCATGACGCAAGAATTAATCGCCAATATGCTCGGTGTGCGCCGTGAAGGCGTGACCGAAGCGGCGGGCAAGCTACAAAAGCTCGGTATTATTGAATACCAGCGCGGGCACATCACTATTTTGAATCGCAAAAAGTTAGAGCAACAAAGTTGTGAGTGCTATGCAGTAGTAAAAAAGGAAACTGATCGGCTATTGCCCTATTCAGTCGCTAATCAGGCAGCATGCGCGGGTCGCATACAGCCTGATTGATAGGGGGTAATAACCTGCAACGCGATCTGGGTGATAGATTTTACCACCAACCACAATTCGTTTAATTGTGGGTCAGCGCCTTGGCGTCTACCCGTTTAACGCCTTGCACGTTTTGGGCGAGTTCAATGGCCAATGCGCGTTCGGCTCCCGTTTGTGTTTTGCCGGTGAGTTTTACTACGCCATCTTTAGTAGCAACCGAAATAGCACCGCTGTGCACATTGCTGGAATATAAAAAAGTGGAGTTTACTTTGGTTGTAATCCACGCATCCGAAATTGCGGTGCCTGCATCGCTCAACGCGCTTTTGGCTTTGTCGCCCAGCGACGGCTTGGGCGCTTCAACCTTGATTTGATTATTAACCGACAGCACGCCCTGCGTATTCATGGCCAAGTTTTGCGCGGCCTCTTTCGCCTGTTTGCTGGTTGCTGTGCCGCTTAGGGTCACCCTACCCGCCTTGGTTTCAACACTCGTGGTCAAACCGCTGGCATATTTGCTCCATAATAATTTGGCTTTAATCGCCGCTGTGATGGAGGCATCATCAATAGCCTCGCCATAGCTGCGGGTTGTAGACTGAGCCGGAGGCACAAAATCGGCATTCACTACAATTTGGTTATCGACATCTTTAATGCCATCAACCCCGAGTGCAATTTGCGTGGCGAGGTCTTTGGTTACGCCGTCATCCACCGTACCGGTTAATGTGGCTTTGCCATTTTGAACGGATACGCGTAAATCGTTAGCCCTTAAATACGGGCTTAACGCATAGGTTGTCCAAATTTGGGTTTCTTGGCGAACATCGGTCATATTTTGGGTTACGGTATCTTCGGCATTCGCCACCCCTGTTAATGAGCCTAAAGCCAATGTTATAGCGATAGCCAACACAGATGAGCGTAAAATCGTGTGTGATTTAATCATTTTTATCTCGGTATTAAATTAGAAGCAAGGGTAAAGGAAAAACCCAATACCCATATTAAATTCGGCCAAATCAGGTTTAGAAATTATGCTTATCCATAAAATCTTTGACTTGTTTATGCGCCTCATCACGGCTGATGGCATAACGCTCTTGGATTAGCCCGGTCAGTTTGTCTTGTTGACCTTCGAGTTGTAAAAACTCATCTTCCGTCAACTTGCCCCATGCCACTTTCGCGGCGCCGACGTGTTGCTTCCATTGGCCTTTTAATTGCTCTGTACTGGTTGGTAAGCTCATGACTATTTTTTTCCTTGAATGGATTTTTTACCGTGTAACGCACGCGGCATTTTGGATTGCTTGAGCACAGAATGATTAGCCAGATGAAAGCCAACGCCAGTTTTGGTTGGCTTAACATGTGCTTCTACGGGCGTGCTGTGCCCCGGTTTATCGGGTGGGGAGCCATTGATGTCTGAATTAGCCTTGATGGGCGGTGACATATTCTTCCTTTTGCCGGCAGTTTTAAGTGTGCTAATCGGCAACTCAAGATGCGCTACTTGGGCCAAGGTGTCTGTACGCCAGCGCACGCAGAAAAATTCGCCCCGTTAATAATCGCCAAATCGCATGATAAATAAAACGCGTTGGTGGGGCACCGCACAGATCAGCAGCACGGGTGTGCGGTAGCGTAGGGTTCAATCATCATCAAAAGGGAGAAATTTATGCTTGAAACAATTGCGGTTGTGCTCTTGATTCTTTGGGCGCTGGGATTGGTTACCTCGTACACCATGGGCGGGTTTATCCATATTTTATTGATTTTTGCGATTATCGTAATTTTGGTGCGGGTTATTCAGGGACGCAGAATATAACCATCCCAGTACACTAGGGAACCGCCGCGTGTGTACAAGACCAGGCGGTGCTTGTGCTTTGGGCAGACCGTACATCGACTGCACGCCCCAGTAGTGTGGACATGACCGTGCGCGCATGATCTGTCGATGCTGCGGTGGTGAAGAACTGATCCTCGGTGATCCGACCGTCCGATGCGGCGACGCTGGATGAGCCGATGCGCCGCCCGACCTGTCTGGCTACGGCGGCCGACGAATCCAGTATGGTCACATCCGGCCCAACGATGGCTCTGATCTGCTGAGCCAGATACACATAGTGCGTGCATCCCAGCACCAGCGTGTCCGCCCCGGACGCGAGCAGCGGTTCGACGTAGCGACGAATGAGTTCGTAAGTCTTCGGATGTTCCATTTCCCCCCGCTCGACCTGCTCCACAAACCCGGGGCACGGTTGAAGAAGCACGCGCGTGTTGGCCCCGTGTATGCGGCACAAGCGCTCTACGGCCGGGCTCTCGATCGTTTTGCGGGTGGCGAGCACGCCGATGGTTCCCGACCGGGAATGTTCTATCGCGGGTTTGATCGCCGGTTCCAGCGCGATGATGGGAATCGAGAATTGCCTGCGCAGTTGCGCCACGGCGATGACCGTCGCCGTATTGCAGGCGACAACCACGGCCTTTGCCCCCGCGGCGACAAGAAACCCGGTCATGGCAACCGCGCGTTCTGTGATGAAGTCGGATGAGCGATCTCCATACGGTGCATGGCCTGAATCGGCAATGTAGATAATGTCTTCCGCAGGGAGCGCATGGCGAACCGCCTGATAAACAGAAAGGCCGCCCACACCCGAGTCGAAAATGCCGATGGGCGCCGAGGGGCTGAGAATCGAGGAGGTGAGATTAGTTGTTTTCACAGTGCATTCGTGTGAGTGCCAGGCGATTTTGCCCAGTTTATTGGGATTATGCAGAAAACATACAAAAAGATGGCGATTATTTGGAAGTTCCCTGCTTGGAGAATCGGGCGGTTTGTCATATTGTCATAATCGTGTCATTCCCTTGCGGTCAAATAGTCATCACCCTGCAACACGAGCATTCATCATGGCACGCAAAACAATTTTGATCGTTGAAGACGAGAAACCCATTCGGGAGATGGTGACGTTCGCCCTCGGGCGCGCGGGCTACGATCTGATCGAAGCGAGCGATGTTTCCGAAGCGTTCGAACAACTCTCGCACAAACTACCGGATCTGGTCTTGCTGGACTGGATGCTTCCGGGTGCCAGCGGCATCGAGTTCGCCCGGCGCATGAAACGCGACGAAATCACTCGAGACGTACCGATCGTCATGTTGACCGCGCGCGGCGAGGAAGAAGACAAGGTCAGCGGCCTCGAAGCCGGTGCCGATGACTACATCACCAAACCCTTTTCACCTCGGGAATTGATGGCGCGCATCAAGGCTGTTCTGCGTCGCGCATCACCCGATAGCGAAGGTGGCGTGATCGAAGTGGCGGGCTTGCGGCTTGATCCGGAAAGCCATCGGGTGACGGGCGGCAGTGTCGATATCGAAGTTGGCCCGACCGAATTTCGTCTTCTGACCTTCTTCATGACGCACCCGGAGCGCGTGTTCAGCCGGACGCAATTGCTCGACCGCATCTGGGGCCGCAACGCCTATGTGGAAGAGCGTACCGTCGATGTCCACATCCTGCGGCTGCGCAAGGCCCTGGTGCCCAGCGGGTTCGATGCCCTGATTCAAACGGTACGTGGCGTCGGCTACCGGCTATCCAGCAAAGCCTGATCGATCGTGCCGCAGAAAATACTCAACACCGTCAAACGACCCGATCGATCTCCCACTGCTCGATACAGGCACCAAGACCGGATATGGCGCCTGAACGCCGCACGCTGGCGGCAGGAATTGCTGTTACTCCTGCTCTCGGCCGTGCCGGGCGGGGTTCTGTTCATGTTGGGTGGCGCAATCAGCTGGGCCATCGCCCTCACGTTTGCCTGTTACGCCCTCTCGCTGCTGTATCGGTTGATGCGTCTGGCGCGTAACGTCCGGCGTCAATTCACCGGTCAGACAACCTACGGTCTGACCGGCCTGATTCAGGATCGCCAACGCCGTGTACGCGCCTCCTGGGTTCGGCGACAACGCAAGCTGGTCGATTTGTTGAAGCGCTACCATCGCTCCGCCATGTCGGTACCGGATGCGATGGTGGTGCTGTCCCCGTTGCGTGAAATCGAGTGGTTGAACGATGCCGCCTGCGATCTGCTGAATCTGACGCAGAACGATGTGGGCCTACGTATCGACAACCTGATACGCAACCCCACTTTCGTGAATTGGTTGGGCGAAGGCGCTTCGGGGCGTGTACTGGAATTCCAATCCCCGGGCGATGAGCACCGTGCGCTGAATCTGCGCATGGAACCCTATGGCGAGGATCGCAGCCTGCTGATCGGGCGGGACGTGACGGCGCTCTATCGACTTCAGGGGGTGCGGCAGGATTTCGTGGCCAACGTGTCGCATGAATTGCGCACACCGCTGACCGTGCTGGCGGGTTACCTCGAAACTTTGCTCGACAGCGAAGAAGATACGCAGGGCGAAATGTTCCGCATTCTCACCAATATGCATCAGCAATCGGAGCGCATGCGGCGCATCGTCGAAGATCTGTTGCTGCTTTCGCGATTGGAAACCTCGCGGCCCGACGAGGAGTATTTCGAGTCCATCGACATGCGAAGCCTGCTCGAAACCGTCGCTCATGATGCGCAATTGCTCTCCGGCGCAGAACAGCATCAAATTCAGCTGGAAGTAGACCCAGGACTATGGCTAATCGGCATCCTGAGAGAGCTGCATTCCGCCCTGTCGAATTTGGTCTTCAACGCCGTCAAATATACCCCTGGCGGCGGGACAATCACGATTCGCTGGTATCAGAACGAGAAAGGCCAACCCGTATTCGAATCGCAGGACACCGGCATCGGTATCGAACCACGGCACATTCCCCGACTCACCGAACGGTTCTATCGAATCGATGTGGCCCGTTCGCGCACGCGCGGCGGCACGGGGCTCGGTCTTGCGATCGTCAAGCATGTGATTCTCAGACACGATGCCAAGTTGGACATCACCAGTCAACTGAATCAGGGCAGCGTGTTCCGGGTCACCTTCCCTGCCTCGCGCGCCGAGCGCCACAACTCGCCGAGTCTGACAGCAGGCATGAAAAACGCCCAATAAAGGGCGTTAATTTAGAATGGGACATGCGTTAGATGGCTCAGGCCGTCACTTTTCCCATCAGACCAAAGCTTTTCACGAATGGACCAGCCAACGCAGGGTTCTTGATCATGGTGGCGTAATCACCAGCAAAAAATTTCAGTCGCCCCAAGGCCACTGCAGATCCGAGTCCCACCATACCCGGTGGGGAATCCTGCCACTTCTCCCATTGCTCGGGCGTAGCACGCATGTCCCAGTGCAGTTCGCTGCCGTCATAGGCACCGGCGTAAACGATCATTCCCTGTTCAACACGAACATAAGCCTTGGGTTCTGGGTCCTCAGGGAAACCGACCCCGATCGTCGTCGAAAAACCAGAATTGGCTAACGCACCGGCAACTTCCGGCGCCCCATTCCATTGTTGTTGATATGCATTCATCCACTCCGTTCCAAACAATTCCATCTTATTACCGCCTCCAAGCTGGGTAACTCCCTCAATAATTGGCGTTGCGCCTAAGCGCTTCACCAATCACCTATTTTCACGGGCCTCTTGCCCGATGCTTGGATTATTCGCTCATCCCCGAGCCTGTCCAAGTAAATTCGTTAATACTAAATTAGTTATTCTCTGATGAATCGAGCGAAACTTGTCGTTGCGCGCCACATAAAACACCCGCGGGACCTGCAGACACGGCTGACTTATTCGACGCCCCATTTGGCCAGCCGATAGCGGAGTTGCCGCAAGCTCAACCCCAAACGTCGGGCCGCCTCGCTGCGATTCCACCGGGTCATTTCCAGCGCGCTGAGCACCTGCCGCTGCTCTTCGGCTTCCAATGCGCTGCTCGGCGGCGTAGCGCCCCAAGTCGATTTGACGTCCGGTGGTGAACCCAAATGAAGACCATTCTGCTCGGCCGAAGAGTCAAACGAATTGTCCCCCGGGAAATCGGTCAGTGCGGAAACGCCAAGCAGATCACCCTCGGTCAACGCGATGGCCCGCTCCAGTAGATTCTCCAATCCCCGAACATTCCCCTCAAATGACTGCTGGGCCAGCCAACTCAATGCCTCCGGAGTGAGGTGCGGGGGTGGGCGGTGCTCGCGCTCAGCCAGCTTGCCCAGGATATGGGCACAGAGCGCGGGGAGATCTTCCAAGCGCGCGCGCAGCGGCGGCACGCGTAGCTCGATCACATTGAGGCGGTAAAACAAATCGTGCCGGAAGCGCCCATCGCGCACCGCCGCATTCAAGTCCTGATGCGATGCGGAGATGATGCGCACATCAATGGGGACTTCGGCATACTCACCCACCGGGCGCACCTTGCGCTCCTGAATGGCGCGCAGCAACTTGACCTGCAAACCCAGCGGCAAATCGGCCACTTCGTCCAGAAACAGGCTCCCGCCTTCCGCCGCACGAAAAAGCCCTTCATGCGCCTGATGCGCGCCCGTGAAAGCACCTTTCTTGTGGCCGAACAACTCGCTCTCGATCAATTCAGCCGGAATGGCACCGCAGTTGACCGGAATGAAAGGGCCGTCGGCCCGACCACTGAGTTCATGGATCTGTCGCGCCACCAGCTCTTTGCCTGTGCCCGACTCGCCGCAGATGAACACCGGTGCCTGAGATCGCGCCACCTTGGCAATGGTTTCACGCAGCATCTGCATGGCACGCGACGGGCCAATCAATGGTGATTTGGCCGCGCCCTGCCCCATGTCAGCCGCGTTCGGGCCAGCATCGAAAGGACCTTCTCTGGGCGCCGCGTCTTGCCCGGATGCGCTCGACCCTAACGCATGCTGAGATGACTGATCAGGAGCCGAATCAAGTGTTCTGGCCTTTAATGCATCGCGCAACAGGCGCTTGAGCACCAATTGCTCGATCGGTTTGGAAACAAAATCGAATGCGCCTGCCTTGAGGGCGCGCACGGCCGCGTCCACTTGCCCATGCGCCGTAATTACCGCGACAGGCAAATCGGGAAACCGCTGGCGAATCTCATCGAGCAGATCAAGCCCATCGCCATCGGGCAAGCGCATGTCGGTCAAACAAAAACTTAACGTGTGGCCCGACTCTGCCAACTGAGCGCGCGCGCTGGCCAGATCGGCGGCCAGATGGCAAGTCACGCCTTCACGGCGCAACGACAAGGCAATGAGGGTGCGAATATCCAGTTCATCATCAACGATCAGGCAAGCGGTCATAAACAAAATCCCGGTTCATGAAGCGCCATCATATCGCGCGCGGACAACGAAGCACAAAGCAGGTGCCGATCGAACCAGCGGCATCGTCTCCTGCCGCTTCGGCATACAGTTGCGCGCCATTGGAGAGGGCAAGTTCCCGACTAACATACAACCCCAGCCCCACGCCTTCGACGTGTGTCGTGAAAAAGGGCTCGAACAACGAATGAACAGCAGTATCGGACAAGCCGGGGCCGCGATCACAGACACGGATCATCACCGTATCCGGCTCGGCGAGCTGACAGGCAATTTTCAAATAAGTCACATCATCGGCACTACGGCCATGCCGCATAGCATTGGTGACGAGGTTATCCATAATCTGCCAGAGGTGTGAAACATCAAAGGTCAATGCGCAGGCTGCATCGACTTTTTCGGGGGCTTGCCAAACGACCGAACTGGCATCCCAGTTGAGCCGATGGAGTTCGACAAACTCATTCAGCCACTGGTTAAAATCAATACGGGTCGGCTGCACCTGCGGCCTGCGCGCGACATCCAACACGCCTTCGACCAAGGTGTTGATGCGCGCACTGTGGCGGATGATGATCGGGATCAACTCGGCGCGTTCTTCCTGCGAAGTCGAATCGGCAAGCAGTTCACTGGCCTGACGGATAGACGACAACGGGTTGCGCACTTCATGGGCAATGCTCGCCGTCAACCGGCCCAATGAGGCCAGTTTGTTCTGCTGAACACGGGCATCTTCGACGGATAAATCCACCAGAACCACCAGTGCCCGCTGACCCAGTTCGGTTTGTAGCGCGTGGAATTCCGCCCGAAATCGATGCGGCTGATCGTACTCGATCCCTTCGGTTATCTGCCCATCGAACCAGTTTTGCAGCGCATTTGCGAGCACAGGATGCGTATCCCTGAGTCTTAGCTTGGTTGGCGCATCACTCGCAACACCCTGGACATCACCCTGGACATCATCCCGTCGACGTATCGCCAGCAACTGTCGGGCTGCCGAATTGATGTAATCCACTTGCCCGCTCGGATCGGTAATCAGAATACCATTTGGCGAACGCTCGATAATCTGGACGGCCAAAGTGGACAGGTAATGGATTTCCTTTTCTTTGCGCCGGGTCAGACGCTCGATACGCTGGACGCGCTGCTCGAATGTCGCCACCAGGATCGCCACCACGAACAGGGCGAATCCCAGAAAGCCAGCGGCCGCAAACTGGCGTTCTTCGTGATCGACCAGAGAGGAAACCATCGTCTCACCCAGCACCAAGATGCTGGCCAAGGCGGCATAACCCATAGCAGCCGTAGCGCCCAGTAAAACCGCCGAAAGGCCAACCGCGATAATCATCAACAAGGCAATGCCGCCACCCGGACCGCCCGATGCATGCATCACGAACACCAGAACAATAATGTCGCCCAGCGCGTGCAAATGCGCCTGCGGTCGAAACGGCAGGACATGCAGTTCGAGCAGGAACTCGAACCCCATCGCCAGAACGAGATACCCCCAAGCCACAAAACCGAACAGGTAGGGATCCTGCTGCCCGAAAACCTGCGGGCCCCGGCCGGAAATGGAGGCGGCGACGAACGCAAAGGCAAGAAAAACACGGTAGGCATTAACGAGCCGAATGCCCCGCCAGTTGTCGTTTTCGTAAGCTTGACTGTTTTTATTACGGATCGAGATCATCGATGACAAGCCACAGGATGTGCACCCCCCATAGGTTCACGAGGAGTGGCGATCATGCCATTTCTGGGCATGTTCCCAACTGCAAAAAGAGTGCCCATCGCGCATCACCGCCTTGTTTTTTGCCGTGAACACCCCGCACTCGGCGCAACGGACGGTTTCCATAGTATCGAGCGGTTTTACACCCGGCAGGCGCGCGGTCGAGCGAGCGCGGCGCTTGTACACCACATACCCAACGATCCCGAGGATAATAACAATCCAAAACAATAATTTAGACATGGGCGTTCACAGTTAAACGGTTTGAAGCAAAAAAACGAATATTGGCATCAAGAAAATCGTGTGGTTGGTGATTTTTGAGGTTTCACCCTTAGTCATCATACTGCGGCACACGGCGAAAATCCCATTAAAGAGACCTCATGTCAGAACGGGCATCGTTTAAAACAGTTGAGCACCCAAGAAAAGCGTACTTCGAAATATCCGTGATTCGTCGTTCCCGCGAAAGCGGGAACCCAGAAAAATCAAGGCGCCGGATTCCCGCCTACGCGGGAATGATGGGTTTTTCGAGATCTCCTAAGGTTTATCGGGCACAAAATTCAGTACATCGCCGTTGATGCAGTAGCGTTTGCCGGTCGGTGGCGGGCCATCGTCAAACACATGCCCCAAATGGATGCCCGAGCTGGCGCTGATCACCTCGACGCGGCGCATGCCGTAGGCATTGTCCTCTCTGAGCTCGATGGCGCCCGGTAGGGGATTGAAGAAACTCGGCCAACCGGTGCCGCTGTTGAATTTGGTGTCGCTGCGGAACAGCGGCGCGCCGGTGATCGGATCGACGAAGGTGCCGGGGCGCTTTTCGTCCAGATGCGAGCCGGTTCCCGGTCGCTCCGTGCCTTGCTCAAACGCGATTTTCTGTTGTTCCGGCGTCAACAGGTGAAAGCCGAGCCATTTCCAGAATCGGTCCTTGTCGCCGTTATAGCCGGTGTATCGGGATACTTCCTTGCCCTGCTCGAACAGCACGATGGTGGGCGTGGCAAACAGGGCTTTTTCTAGCGTCCAGTTCTTGGGCGGATTGGGGTTGAGCGTTGCGACGACCGGCACGGGCGAACGCCAATCGGCAAGCACGTCTTTCTTGAACTGGGCGCAGAACGGGCAATCATGGGCTTCAAACACAATCAGCTGCCGATCGGCATTCAAATCCGCCGCAACCAGTTGCGGTGCTGGGGCAGAAGCAGCCTGATCACTGCCGGGATAGGCCACGCCGGTGCCACCCAGACCACAGTAACCGTTGGGGTTTTTCTTAAGGTAGTCCTGATGGTATTCCTCGGCGGTGTTGTAGTTGCGCAAAGGTGCAATCTCGGTGGTGATCGTACCGCGTCCGGCCTGGGTCAAAGCGGTTTGATAGGCATCCCGAGTTTCCAGTGCGACCGCCTTCTGCGCATCGTCATGATAATAAATCACGCTGCGGTAATTGCTGCCGACATCGTTACCTTGACGGTCACCCTGGGTCGGATCGTGGTTTTCCCAGAATTTGATCAGGATGGTTTTCAGGCTCACCTTGGCCGGATCAAAGGTTACTTTGATCACTTCGGCGTGATTCCGCTCGTCGAGCGCACCCCGACGGATGGCCTGCTCATCGTTTAGAATCTCGCGATAACCAACTCGTGCCTTGTCACCGCCCGCGTAACCGGATTCCACATCCACCACACCGGGGATTTCCGACATACGCTTTTCTGCGCCCCAGAAGCAGCCCATGCCCAATACGATCGAGTCGGTGGCCGCGGCGCTCGTTTGACCTGCGCCGGTATCGGCCGCGTGAACATTGCTTGCCATGAATACAATCCCTCCGATCAATAAACCTAACTTTTTCCAGATCTGCTTTCGACTGCCTTGAAACACGACTCATCTCCCACGAATTTATTTGTGATCTGAGTATAGTTCGATAACTGATGAAATTCCGTTACAGGAATGACACGGGCAGCCTAATTAAGAAAAGGCTGAAAACGGGTTGATTGAAAAAAGGGCGAGCGTGCTTTTTTGACGGGCTAATCGTGCCGGGAATCGGGCCGATTGCCGCTGTCCTTGTACATCAACTGCGTGATCTGCTCGGAAACAAGGCCAATCAGAAAAATGGTGACAGCCGCGCTCCACAAAAACACCGATGCCAGCGACAAGCGATTGAATTCACTGTAGGTGTACAGGTAATAGCTCAGACCGACTATGAAATGCAGCAGGGAAACCGGCAGGAACAATTTGAGGGGAGAGTACAGGGTGCCGATCTTGAAGATGATCAGCAAAAAGCGGATGCCATCCTTGACGAGCCGAATATGGCTTTTGCCAATCCGCTGGGCCGCCATGATCGGCACATAGGCCACACCATACCCGGCGCGGAAGAACGCCATTGTGCAGGTTGTGGGGTAGGAGAATCCGTTGGGCAGCAAGTAAAGAAATTCGCGGAATTTATCGGCGCGCACGGCGCGAAAGCCGGAAGTCAGGTCCTCGATCTTCTGACCGGTCATCCAGGAAGCCAGTGCATTGTAGAAGCGATTGGCCAAACCGCGCCCCACGCTGGCCTGTGAACCGGATTGGCGCGCGCCCACCACCATATCCAACCCATCATTGAGCCGGGCGAGCAAGCGGGGAATATCCGCCGGATCGTGTTGACCGTCGGCATCCATGAACACCAACACCTCGCCGGTCGCTTGGCGCGCGCCGGTTTTGATGGCCGCGCCATTGCCCATACTGTACGGATGAGTGATGACCCGTGCGCCGGCCGCTTCCGCCACCCCTGCGGTATCGTCGGTCGAGCCATCGTTGACCACGAGCACTTCCGCATCGGGAAAGGCCAGACGAATCCGCCTGACGGTATCCCCCACCGCTCCGATTTCATTCTTGGCGGGCAGGATGATCGAAAGGGCGGTTGAAGCCATCATGGCATGGTGTTCCTGAAAGGGTCTGATTGAGTACAGCGATCTGTTATCGATCTGATCTGACTGTTAACCGGGCGCTCAAATCGGGCTCTAACCGGATTTGCCGAAATGCTGGGCCAGACGGGCGAGCTTCTCTTCCATACTCAGGTTCTCGGTTGCGGGTGCCGCAGCCTGAGTAGCGGAAGCCGCCGGCTTGTCTGATCGCGGAGGGCGCGCCTGGTCCCGGCGCGGACGGCGCGGGCGCTGACCTGATGGCGCGCCAGCATCTGCATCACGCCCTTTCCCTTCGCTTCCAGCGGCAGGGCGCGGTTTGCGGGCCTGCTTGGGACGGGACGGTTTCTTGCCCTCTGCGGCCTCATCGTTGGTTTGCGCTCCCGAGGCTGCATCCGCTGAATTCTGCGCAGGCTGGTTTGCTGCTTGGCGCGCTTCTCGCTGCTGCTTGATCGCAACGATCTGGGCTTTGGCAAACTCGCGCGCCTTATCGTCCACTTCCTCGGCAGGTTCTCCGGCGAGCGTGATGCGGTGCGTGTTATGCACCATGCCATAGTGGTACGACAACCGGGATGTGTAGAATTTGATGCCCGTGCGGATCGCGTGGCTGTTCAAGCCATCGAGATCAGTCGGACGATTCGCCAGAATCTGCTGCAACACACCGATTGTCAGTGGCTTGACCGAGCGCGGCTCCGAAAAGAAAGCCGAAGGCCAGGCTGCAACCAGACGAGCGATGACCTCCTGTGGCGGAACCCGCTTTTTGGCGGGTTTATCGGCTTTTTGTTCCGAATCTGTGGATTCCGAATCCGCCTGCTCCAAACCTGTCGGCACAGAGTCGGCGCCAAGCTCCGCCGCTTGCGCCGCGGGTGCTTCAGAAGTCACAACAGCCTCTGCCGATACAGCAGCGTCCGGTGCCGATGCCACGGAGCCGGTCTGATCAACAGCCAGATCGCGAGATTGTGATTGATCAGCCGCATCAGCGGCAGGGCGAGAAGATTGCTCGGTCATATTCAAACGCTACTGGCCATAGTACAAAGGAAGTCAGGATGCGGAGCTTAACGGTTTAGCAAGTCGTACACCACATCGGTGACAACCCGTCCGGCCAAATTGGCGATCACTACGTCGGCACCAACCTGATAATAACGGTATCCGGGCGGCAATGGCTGCAGCCCACGCACGACTTCATAAGGCAGCGGGGCATAGGCATACGGTGGTGGCCACGGTGCGCCTCGATAGAGTTTCTTGGCCTGCCCCGGCGGCAATCGATGCCCATGATTCTTGTGCCCGTGGCGGCGATACCAGTCGTTGATGTAGTACTGCTCGCGGGTGGTGATTTGGTAGTGATCGTGCCCACGATCGCCGCGCGCACCACGACGATCATCGTCGCGATCATGATCGCCGCCGTGATGTTTATCCGATCGATCCTGTCCGCCCGCCCAAGGTGGCGGGTCGGCACTGGCAACCGTGCTGCCGACACTCACGCTGAACATTCCGGCCACAACGGCCATCAAGATCTGATTTTTCAAGCGCATGGCACGCCCTCCCGTGTTAATTCGGCGAACGATCCATCTGCTGGATCATCGCCCTGAGTCGAAATAATAACCAAAGTCCGGGCAAAGCAGCGATAAAAGTCAGCACAAAAAAGCTGGGCCACCCCAAGGCGGTTACCGTCAACCCCGCCACCGGCCCGAGATATACGCGCCCCAAGCTGGCAATTGCCGATAACAGGGCAAATTGTGTGGCGGAATAACGAATGTCGCAAGCAGCCATCAGCAAGGCAACAAAGGCCGCCGTACCCAGCCCTCCGGTGAAATGCTCCAGCGCGATGACCGGCACCATCAACCCTAGGCTGGGCGCCACAGCCAGCAGTGCGTAACCCAGATTCGTCACCGCCTGCAACACACCAAACACCATGAGCGAGCGGAACAGCCCCAGCTTGATCATCCACAAACCGCCGAACAAACCACCGACAAGAGTGATGACCAGACCAAGTCCATTGTTGATCAGGCCAATTTCGGCCAAGCTGAAACCGGCACCGCGAATGAGGAAGGTGGTGGAAAGCGCGCTGGCAAAGGCGTCACCGAACTTGTACAAAACAATTAGCGCCAGTAAGGCCCAGGCTTCGCGTCGTCCGAAGAACTCCCGTAGCGGCTCGACCACCGCCGCCAGCAAGCTTGGCGGCGCCAATTCCAGGGTGTTTTTCTCTGGGGCAATCAAGGTGGCGACGATGCCGATACCCATGAACACCGCCATCACCGTGTAGGTAAACGGCCAACCGAAATATTGCGCGAAGATCATCGCCAGACTGCCTGCCGCCAGCATCCCGATACGATAGGCCATGACGAACAACGCCGCACCGAAACCACGCTCTTCTGGACTGAGCGTATCGGTTCGCCATGCATCGATGGCGATATCCTGCGTGGCCGAGAGCGTCGCCAACATCAATGCCAAAAGAGCAAAGGCCCAGATCTGGCTTTCCGGTTTCGTGATTGCCATGGCCAGCAGTGTCAGTGCGATGGCGATCTGCGCCAGCACCATCCAGCTTCGACGCCGCCCCAGCCAGCGCAGGCTGTACCGATCAAGCAAAGGCGCCCAGAGAAACTTGAGCGTATAGGGCAACCCGACCAGCGCAAACAAGCCAATCGTGGACGTGCTGATGTGACTCACCGTCAACCAGGCTTGCAAGGTGCCGGAACTCAACAGGAATGGCAGCCCCGAAGAAAACCCCAGCAACAGAACCGCCAGCTCGGTACGCGAGGTCAGGACACGGCGGAAAGGAGCTAACCAGGAGGCATTCATGCCACGCATCCTCGCATGAAAAATCGGTTTACGCTGCATTTGGGATAAACTTCGCCTCGTTCACCACCAAAATTGATCACCATGCACTGCACAATCTACAAAAGCCTGAAAAAAGCCGACCTGTACCTGTTTCTTCCCAAGGGCATCTTGCCGGACACGCTGGACGCGACAATACTGACGCCTTTTGGCCGACTGGAAGAGGTCATGCATCTGGATTTGAGCGTTGATCGCGCGCTGGCCAGGACGGATGCCGCCACGGTTCGCCACTATCTGTCGACGCTCGGGTTTTATGTGCAAATGCCACCGGGCAGCCAGAACTGGGCACATTGGGACAACCTCAAGGCCGGCATTCCTCGGCCAGCCGACCTTTAACCCGGCTTCGAGATTCCTGACCACCCGTTCAAAACCCAAGTCCGTCCTCATGTTTTAAGGAGCTATCGCCTTGCGACCATTGACCTTTTTGACACGTAGTCTCTTTCTGTTGGCACTGCTATCTCTCGCAGGCTGCCTGTTCAACAACGGCCCTGATAAAGACTCCGTGCGGCAAATTCTCCAAGATCAGCTTGATCCATCCGGCAAGGTCATCGTGGTCGAACGCATCGATTCCCTCAATTCGGCCGAACAAGATCAGAAATGGGCGGTCGACGTTGCCGCCACACTGGTCTTCAAACAAAGCGCAGAACAGGTTGCCAAATCGTTGCAAAGTGCCGATTCGGCCAACAGCCTGCTGGGCACTGTCGGGCAAATTGGCTTGATGCTGCAGTTCGGCAATTTCAAGGCAGGACAAACGCAAACCTACCATTCGCGATTGCAACTCTTGAAAGGGTCCAGTGGCTGGATGCCGGTCGAACGTAAATAATGCCGCTCGACGTCGCCACGATGCCGCAGCCGCACCATGCATCTTCCTGATATAGTCCCTATTCCACGGACTGTTCCGTACTCATCCAACTTACTGTCTACAAGAACGAAGGTGGCCCAATGCCAGATACTGCAGCTGAGATAACGAACACCGCTTCCCTCGTTGTTGATCTGGCTGATCGCAGTTATCCGATTTATATCGGGGTCGATTTGCTCAAGCAGCCCGAGCTGTTGGCCCGACACATCCCGGGTGACACGGCGGTTGTTGTCTCGAACACCACCGTAGCCCCGCTTTATGCCGATGCGCTGATCAACGGGCTGAGCGAATTCAAGAAAGTCGAACAGATCGTGCTGCCGGATGGTGAACAGTACAAATCGCTGGAAGTACTCAGCACGATTTTCGATGCGCTGGTGGATGCACGCTGCGACCGCCAGACCACATTGATTGCACTGGGCGGCGGGGTTATCGGCGATATCACCGGCTTTGCCGCCGCCAGCTACCAGCGCGGCGTCCCCTTCATTCAGATTCCGACGACACTGCTCTCGCAGGTCGATAGCTCCGTTGGTGGAAAAACGGGGGTCAATCACCCTCGTGCCAAGAACATGATCGGCGCGTTTTACCAGCCCCGCTGCGTCATTGCGGACATTCGCACGCTCGACACCCTCCCAGATCGAGAGTTGTCGGCTGGGCTCGCTGAAATCATCAAGTACGGTCTGCTCTGGGATGTGGATTTCCTCGACTGGATCGAAACCAATATCGCCAGGCTGCGCGCACGCGACGAAGCCGCTTTGAAACACGCAATCACACGGTCTTGCGCCATCAAGGCCGATATCGTCAATCAGGACGAACGCGAGGGGGGGCTACGCGCGCTGCTCAATCTGGGGCACACCTTCGGCCACGCCATCGAAGCGGGCATGGGCTACGGCAACTGGCTGCATGGTGAAGCCGTGGGTGCGGGCATGTGCATGGCAGCGGATCTTTCGCATCGCCTCGAATGGATCAGCGCTGCTGATCTGGCCCGCGTTTATCGCATTGTGGCCGCCGCAGGTTTGCCGACACAAAGCCCGAGCGAGCTCAGTATCGAAACGATCCGCAGCCTTATGGACAGTGACAAGAAAGTGCAGAGTGGTCGGCTTCGTCTGGTCCTGATGCACGGCCTCGGCTCGGCGCTCGTCACCGACAAGGCTCCGGAAGAAACCCTGATGCAAACGCTACAAAACACTCACGCATCGGCCTTTTAATCGCGACTCTGATCTGAATGGACACCCTCATGAATACCGCGCAGCAACACGCACTCGAACAAGCCAATCTAATCACGCAACTGATCAAGTACGCCGACCGGATCATTCTGGTCGAGAGCGCATCGGAACCGGAACGACGGGCGTTCGTAAAACTGCTGGACGACCAGCTGCCGGATTACATCGACATCATCGGCCTGAGAGCCAGCCCGACCACCACGCCCACAGCGATCATCGCGCTGGTGAGTGAAACGTTACAGCTCTCACCGGGAATCGAGTCTCCTCAAGAGCTGGCTTCCGCCGTGCACGAAGCGTTAACCGCGTCCGAACGCGTTCTCGTCATCATTGAAAATGCGCATGCCTGGCTGGAAACGCCTCAGTGGGTGGAGATGGTCAGCTACCTGCGCACGTCGCATGATCTGGCACCAAACCAGTTACTGTTTCTTTTGACCGGAGATATCGGCCTGACCGACCAACTGCGGCTCGAACCCGAGCTCTCCGAAATGCAGAGTGATATGCACCCGTGTCAACTGCTGGGAGAAGCCCCGCCTTCAACAAAACAAACACCTGTTGAAGCGCCAGCCGCGGCAACGACCCAATCGCTGTTCGTCGATGATCCAGAAGATGGCAGCAGTTCCAGTCCGTCCGATCACCTAACGCCGACCAAGCGCTTCAGTCCGACATTACTGATTGCTGCCGGCATCAGTGTGGCCATTATTGCCTTCGGCGGTTTCGCTCTGCTCACGCGCTCGACCGATCAGCCGAACACACCCCAAACGCTCGCGCTGAAAACAGATTCCGGCGCGACCGGCACCCCACCGGCGCAAGCAGACAACCCATTGCCCAATGACGGCTCGGTCAGCGCCTCAGACACTCAAATCAACAAAGCACCCGTGGAGCTGGCAACACCACCGGCCACCATTGCGCCTGCCCCATCACCGGATAACGCGCCCGAGCCAGCCATGACGGAGACACCCCGTGTAAATCCGTCGCCTGAAACAACGGCACCAGAAACAACCAAGCCTGTCGAGAAAACACCCACCCCCACTGCGGGTGAAACACCGCACCTGATTCCACCCAAGCCGGAGAAGCCGGTGGAACAGGCAACCGCAACAAAACCGACCGAAAAGATAGCGCCCAATCCAGTTAAAGCGCCGACCCCGGTGACAAAACAAAGTAAACCCGAGCCCATAGCCAAGCCGGTAGTCGTCAAAGGGGTGGATAATGCCTGGTATCGCGCCCGGGCACCCAAGCGCGCCGCACTTCAGATCGGGGCGTTCAACGATGAAAAAACGGCGCTGGATTTCATCAGGAAACAGGCCGTGCATGCGCCGGTCGGCGAATGGCACGTGTTTTCCCAGAAAAGGAACAACCAGGTGCTCTACACGGTAACCGCCGGTGATTTCAGCAGCATCGATGCGGCACGCCAGACCGTATCGCGGCTGCCGGCTGCGTTGCAGAAGCTCAAACCCTATCCGCGCTCGTTCGCATCGATTCGCGAGGCCATCAGCACGGTGTCACCCAGCAAATAGCATCCTCGCGAACGCAGGGCGCCGCCAGGGGTTTTTTGCTAGGGCTTTTCAGTACCGTTCGAGTCAAAGCCGCAGACGAACAGAACGGATACGGGCTGACCCGTGACCGGATGCACCGGTTCGCTCAGGGACTTGATCGTAGCGCCGTGTTGGATCATAAGACGCATCCAGCCGGACAGCGTTCTGAAATACCAGGGTGGCGGTTCGGCAAAGTCCGCGATCACCTCGGATGCGAGGCCGGCCCACGAACCGGTGCGCCAGCCGTCCTGATAGGGCGCATCGCCACAGACCATGACCGGATGCACGGTCTGAATGATCAACACACCACCCGGCTGGAGCAGTGATGGCATAGCGGCCATAAGCGCATCCACCGACTGTTCGCCCAGCAGGGAGAAGTTGCACACGACCGCATCGAAACGGCCAGGCAACGCGCCCCGGGCGAGGTCGGCATAGGTCAGGCAGTGCGCGTCGGCTGAGCCGGCCCCACGCGCGGCCTCGACCAACCGGGGCACGGCATCCACGCCGACGGCATTGATACCCGTCTGCTTGAGCGCACGCAGAAGCCAGCCTTCGCCACAACCGATGTCCAACACCGATCCGGGTTTGTGCGCGAGGATGCGGTCGATGATCGCCTGATCGGTGATCCGTCGGCTCTCGATGCGACGTTCCTGCAACACGGCAATCCACGGATCGGCATTGCGTTGCCATGACCCGATAATCCGCGCTTCATTTTCCTGTCCGGGCAAGCTCATGAGTCGCGGGTGTCCGCGCTCAGGTATCGTGATATTTCGACCGTATCGATTTGCTCGGGCTTCAAGTACTGCTGGGCATATTCCCGATAGGTGCCGCTGATCAAAAACAGATCAAACACATCGCGGTCAATATGTTGTTCTTGCACCATCTTGTGCATGAGATCGAGCGCCTCGCTGAGGGTTTTGGCGTTCTTGTAGGGACGATCGGATGCGGTGAGCGCCTCGAAGATATCGGCCAGCACCATGATTCGCTCGGGCATTGATAGATCTTTTGCGGTCAACTGCCGCGGGTAACCCCGGCCATCGAGGGTTTCATGATGGGTCGAGGCGTATCTGGGCACGCGTTTGAGATTCTCCGGAAGCGGCAACCTGTCAAGCATCCGGATGGTGCTGATGACGTGTTCATTGATTTTATAGCGATCCTCTGTGGTCAATGTGCCGCGCAGGATTTTCAGGTTATACAGTTCACCGCGGTTATAGAGCAGTTCCGGCTTGGCCATGTGTATCCCGAAGCGTTCGGGGCAAGGCAAGGTTGCGGTTCGGGGAATGCGATGCCAGGGCTTGTCTTGCAGTAAATATTCGGTTTGAGGCAGGCTTGCGTCGTGGTCGCAGGTTTGAAGGTGCCGGTGTTCCGCGGGAGATAATCCCAGACGATCATCAAAATGTCGTATCCAGGTGATTTGGGCCAGCGCCTCCAATGTCTGAATCTGGGCTTCGCTCATGGCCTCGCCGCCCTCGTTGCATCCGGCAATGAAGGCGAACTGCGTTTGCAACTGCGCCTGTTGCTGCACCCACGCATCCTTGTGTGCGGGTTCATCCTGCGGGTCGCGCAGGCAGTTCTCAAGGTAGGTGATTTGCGCATCGCGCCAGAGGACCTCGAAGCGGGTCCGGATTTCATGAATACGGTTGTAGATTGTTTCGAGTTTGCTGCCCTTGTCCACCACGAACTCCGGCGTGGTGATCTTGCCGCAATCGTGCAACCACGCACTGATTCTGAACTCACGCCACTCGGAATCATTTTTGAAGTGGAAGGCATCAAAGGGCGGCTGATCGGATTCATGCGCGCGCTCTGCCAGCATCATGGCGATCACCGGCACCCGTGCGCAGTGGCCTCCGGTGTAAGGTGATTTTTCATCAATGGCCTGAGCGATCAGAAGAATAAACGCATCGATCAGTGCTTCCTGTTCTTCGGCATGCCGCTGAATGGCCTGGGCCATTTCCCGCTGCGAGACCGCCAGATCGTCAATCTCTCCAATATGACTGGATACCGGTTTGAGTTCTGCGTATTTCTTGTCTCGAATCTTCTCTTCTTCGATCGCCAGCAACTTGACCGGTGTCACGATCAGGGTGGCCAGCCAGTATGCCAGCGGCAGCACAAGAACCCAGATGATGAGCGTCAGCCACATGACCTGGCGAACCTCCTGGTAGGCGGGAGCCAATACGCGTGACACCGGTGTCAGGATGCCAAAATACGCATCGGAAAACCCCGCCTTGCCCAGCGCAGTTACGTACACAAACTGTTTTTGCCCACCGAGCATCAGGGGAATCAAGCGGTTTTGCTGCCCGGGATCGGCGGCCATGTCGACCAATGCGGCGAAGGGCACCGTCGCGCTAGGCTGCTTGCGGGCCTCATCGGTCAACAACCATCGATTCTTGAGCTGTGTTTTCTGGGCCGGTGTCAGCTGATTCAGCGCTTGGTTGATCAGGGACACCGCCGCTTTATGTTTTTTTTGCGCGACAAAGCAGAGCCCGGTGGGCGCAGTGATCGCACCAAAGGACAGTGGCGCAGTGACGGTCACGTCATCGTAGAAAAACTCTCTTTTGGTATAACGCAGCTCGGCGGCATTATCGATGCCCGCAAAAACCTGACCAGCGCGAACGGCGGCAAACATGCCGGACACTCCGTCCACAGTGACCACCTGAATCTTGGGAAAATGGCGCTGCAAAAAGCCGATGATCGACCAGCCCGCCGGTATGGCCACGCGTTGACCGTAAAGCTGCTCGATCCGGTCGACACGTGGCGCACCGGCACGCGTCAGGACACCGATCGGTGCATGCACATAAGGCGTTGTCTGAATGCCCTGCATGGCATTATTGCCATCACACATCACCGAACCGAGCATGTCCACCCGGCCTTGACGAAACAGATCCACGAACTGGGGCCAACTCGGACCGTTCACGTAGTCGAACCTCAGCCCCGTCATCTGGCCGATCAGGGAGAGCATATCGACCGTGTAGCCCTGTGGACTACCGGCAATCGAAAAATCAAACGGCGGCCAGTCCATCAGGCTCGACACGGTCAAGACCGGCGCCTTCGCTACCGTATTTTTCTCAGAAGCCGTCAAATCGAGTTTTTGGACAACCGGAGGCAGGACGGAGGTGGTCGGATGATTACTGCCCGCAATCAGCTGGCCATTTTTCTGGTAGAGAAAAATCCGGCTTTCGGGATCGGGCGCGCGCGCGCGCAAGTGGTCGGATAACGAGGCCAGCGTGATGTCAATGGCCATAACGGCTTGAGTGCCCGAAATGCGCATGGCGTAGGTCTGGCCGGGCAGTTGCAGGTGCTGAAATAGATAAGGCGGCGTCTTGAACACCACACCGTCCTTGGCATGCTGATACCAAGGACGGCTCGTCGGATCATAATTGGTCGGTGCGTCGCGTCGGGTTCGCAGCGTGAAATTCTGATCGTAATAGGCCATCGTCCGCCGTCGTTCGCCATCGACGCGTCGTACGGTGAGCACCACCCAGCGATCCTGCGGCAAAGCCATCAGCTGTTGCCGAACACCAACGCCGCTGTCGAGGTTGATCAACTCGTAGTAATCGCCATTGGGGAAGCCCACATAGCTCGCGTAGTAAAGCGGGTTTTCTTGAAGGATCGTGGTCATCAACGCGCGCATTGCCTGCGGGTGATCCAGATCGTCCGCGGGTCCCAGCCTCGGGGCAGCCAATTTCAGAATCTGGCTGGTGGACTGATCGATCGAGGTGAGATAAGCGCGGGTTTGTTCTGCGGCTTGCTGGTAGAGGGTCAGGGTCGAATCGGTCGCCAGACGCGTGCTGAAATAATATTGCAGCGCAATGCCGATCAGGGCCATGGTCATGGTCAAAAACAAGAAAATGGTGATGACCGTCACTCGGAAAGAAAGACGCCAGGATCTGGCTTTCTTCGACACCGCTGATTCCATGATCTATCTCCCGGCAAAATAGCCCGTGAACATTCCTTGTCCGCCGCGGTTCGGGAACGCTTGCACTGTGTGCAAAGCCCCAAACCATTCAGATACAAACGCCTGCGACCAAACCCGCACCACGAACGCATCCTGCGCGCCCTAAAACAGGCGCACTAAGGGCTATCATGGACCCAAGGCGGTCTGATTTGCAAACACACTGCGATGTGGCTAAAATTTGGCCCCATTTTGCCTTGAAACACGCAGCAAATGCTATATTCAAAGCACGTGAGTTAATTCTGGATTAATTAGGGCATTCAGGCGGGTATTTTTCAGGCTGCATAATGGGACAAGCAGGTCGTTCATCGCGATTGATGAACCTTGTTAACTCCTTGCTGATAAAGAACTTACCCGAGGGAATATGCTTGGGGCGGCCAAGTCAAGATGATTGATTGGTCGCCTTACGATTCCCCCGCCACCCGACTCCCTAGCCAGAAGCAGGTGCGATGCGCCTCAGTCGTTTTTTCAAGGTGACGTCGGCAGCGACATGCGTTTTGAACAGAAAAACCTTCTGGTCAGCCGCAGAGATACCGCGCAGCAAGCGGATCGGCTTTCCGCGGTTCGCGCTCTCTGTGCCGCAGGATCGGGGCAAGTGGCTGCCGGAAGAACATTATGGATAGAAAAGCGAACACATCGTTTTGCTTTTTGTGCTCTGAATGGGCCGGGATGGCGTCATTCAGAGGTTACGTACGAATAAGAAGAGGTTTTAACCCGATGAATCGCGCCCCAACCGCCGGTCTGTATCACCCAAGTTTCGAAAAGGATAACTGCGGTTTTGGTTTGATCGCCCACATGGACGACCAACCCAGCCATACTCTGGTATCCACGGCCATTGAAGCACTGGCGCGCATGACGCATCGCGGCGGTATTTCCGCCGATGGCAAATCGGGCGATGGCTGCGGCATTCTGCTCAAAAAACCCGATGCTTTTTTCCGTGCAGAGGCAGGCAAGCTGGGCTTTACGCTGGCAGATCAGTATGCCGTCGGCGTGGTCTTCGTCGGCCGTGATGCGGCATCTGCCCAAACCGTCAAAACCACCTTGGGCGAAACACTCTCGGCACAGGGCCTTACGGTCGCCGGCTGGCGCACGGTGCCCGTCAATCCTTCCGTGCTCGGTTCCATTTCTGAATCCAAGCGCCCGGATGTACTGCATGTATTCGTTAATGCGCCATCAAATCTGACCGCGCGCGAATTTGACACGCGCCTGTACATCGCCCGTCGCGTGGCCGAAAAGCGTCTGGCCGACGATCCAGTGTTTTACATGCCATCGATGTCGGCTCAGGTGATTTCTTACAAAGGGCTGATGATGCCCGACGACCTCGCCGGTTTTTATCTCGATTTGCAAGACGAGTCGCTCGCATCCTCGCAGTGCGTGTTTCACCAGCGTTTCTCCACCAACACCTTCCCCGAATGGCGCTTGGCGCAACCGTTCCGCTATTTGGCGCACAACGGTGAAATCAACACCATTCGTGGTAACCGCAACTGGGCACTGGCGCGTTCCAGCAAATTCGAAACACCGCTGATCCCGGACATGAGCCTTGTGACCCCGCTGGTGAACACGACCGGTTCCGACTCTTCTTCCATGGATAACATGCTCGAAGCGCTGCTGGCCGGTGGCGTCGACATGCTGCGCGCCATGCGCATGATCGTGCCGCCCGCCTGGCAGAACGTAGAGCATATGGATGCCGATCTGCGCGCGTTCTACGAATACAACTCCATGCATCTGGAACCCTGGGATGGTCCGGCCGGTATCGTGATGACCGATGGCCAGACCGTGGCCTGCGCCATGGACCGAAACGGTTTGCGTCCGGCCCGCTGGGTCATCACCAAGGATCGTCACATCACTTTGGCATCCGAGATCGGCGTTTGGGATTACGACCCGGCCGATGTCGTGGAAAAAGGTCGTGTTCGCCCGGGACAGATCGTCGCCGTCGATACGGCCAAAGGCGAATTGCTGGCACCGGAGACGGTCGATGACCTCATGAAAGGCCGACAGCCCTACCGCGCCTGGCTCAAGGCCCATGCCGTTCGGCTTGCCAGCGCGCTCAACGAGGGCCCGCTCACCAGCCAACCACTCGATATCGACACATTGCACCAATACGAAAAAGAGTTTCTGCTCAGTTTCGAGGAGCGCGATCAGGTCATCCGTGTCATGGCGGAAGATGGGCAGGAAGCGATCGGTTCAATGGGCGACGACGCGCCGATGGCCGTGCTCTCCCAGACACAGCGCTCGCTTTATGATTATTTCCGCCAGCAATTCGCGCAGGTGACCAACCCCCCGATCGATCCGCTGCGTGAAGCCATCGTCATGTCGCTCGAAACGTTGATCGGACGCGAGCGCAACATCTTCGCGGAAACCCCTGAGCATGCCCATCGCCTGCAACTGGAAACGCCGATTCTGAGCGAAACCAAGTTCCAGGCACTGGTGACGCAAACCGATCCCGACTTTGCGCCTTGCCGCATCGACCTGAACTATCCGGTCAACGAAGGCCTGCAATCGGCCATCGAGCGGGTCTGCGACGAAGCGGTCGCCCAGGTTCGCGCGGGCAAGGTCATCATCGTGTTGTCGGATCGTGGCATCAGCGCCGATCGCCTACCTATGCACGCCTTGCTCGCCACCGGTGCCGTGCACCATCGCCTTATCCGCGATGGCTTGCGCACCGACGCAAACCTGGTGATCGAAACGGCAACGGCGCGTGACCCGCATCATTGCGCAGTCTTGCTCGGTTATGGCGCGACAGCCATTTATCCGTACCTGGCCTTCGAAGCCATCGAAAACATGCGGCAGACCAAGCAGATTACGGCCGAAACCAGCGAAAAGCTCGCCAGCAACTACGTCAAGGCGCTCGGCAAAGGCCTGAAAAAAATCCTGTCGAAAATGGGCATTTCAACCGTGGCCAGCTATCGCGGTGCCCAGCTGTTCGAGATTATCGGCCTGGCGAGCGAGGTGGTGCATCTGTGCTTCAAAGACACCACCAGCCGCCTGGAAGGCGCGCGTTTCGTCGATCTCGAAGCCGACCAGAAAATCCTGCACCGTGAAGCCACGCTCAAGAGCAAGCAGCCACGTCAAGGCGGCCTACTCAAATATATTGACGGCGGCGAGTACCACGCCTACAACCCGGATGTGGTGCAAACCCTGCAACAGGCGGTGAATACCGGCGACTTCGCATTGTGGCAACAATATTCTGCCCACGTAAACCACCGACCGATCGCGACTTTGCGTGACCTGTTCGATCTGTCACACGACACTCAGCCGATCCCGATCGATGAGGTCGAATCGCTCGACTCCATCATTCGTCGCTTCGACTCGGCGGGCATGAGTCTTGGCGCACTGTCGCCTGAAGCCCATGAAACGCTGGCCGAAGCCATGAACCGGCTGGGCGCCCGTTCCAACTCGGGCGAGGGTGGTGAAGACCCCGCCCGCTACGGCACGGACAAAATGAGCAAGATCAAGCAGATTGCCTCAGGGCGGTTTGGTGTAACCCCACACTATCTTGTCAATGCCGAAGTGCTGCAAATCAAGGTCGCGCAAGGTGCCAAACCAGGTGAAGGCGGGCAATTACCCGGTCACAAAGTCGATGCATTCATCGGTCGACTGCGTTACGCCCGCCCTGGTGTTGCCCTGATCTCTCCACCGCCGCACCACGACATCTACTCCATCGAAGATTTGGCGCAGCTGATTTTCGATTTGAAACAAGTCAATCCCACGGCATTGGTGTCCGTTAAACTCGTATCCGAACCGGGTGTGGGCACCATCGCCGCCGGCGTGGCGAAGGCTTATGCCGATTTGATCACCATTTCCGGCTACGATGGCGGCACTGGCGCCAGCCCGCTCACCTCGGTGAAATACGCGGGCTCGCCCTGGGAACTGGGGCTGGCCGAAGCGCATCAAACCCTGCGCGCCAACGACCTGCGCGACAAGGTGCGCCTGCAAACCGATGGCGGCCTCAAAACCGGTCTGGATGTCATCAAGGCCGCCATTCTGGGCGCAGAGAGTTTTGGTTTCGGCACCGGCCCGATGATTGCGCTGGGTTGCAAATACCTGCGCATCTGCCACCTGAACAACTGCGCGACGGGTATCGCCACGCAAAACAAGGTGCTGCGCCTCGATCACTTCAAGGGCAATGTCGAGAAAGTAATGAATTACTTCCGCTTCATCGCCATGGAAGTGCGTGAACTGCTCGCGCAATTGGGCGTTCGCTCGATCGATGACCTCATCAGCCGCACCGATCTTTTGAAGCAACGCAAGCCACAAACAGAAAAACAGGCCAACCTCAATCTGGATGCACTGCTGTCCGATGGCGGCTTGATCAACGATGCCGCGACCTGCTGCCTCGCGCCGCACAACACCCCGCACGACCAAGGCGAGTTGGCAGAGGAAATCGTTCGGCAAATCCTGCCCGCCATCGAAGCGAAAAAGGGCGGTGAGTTCAATTTCAGCATCAAGAACATCAACCGCTCCATGGGTGCTCGTATATCCGGCGAGATAGCCAAACGCTACGGCAATCTCGGCATGGTAGACGCACCAATTCACCTCAAATTCACCGGCATTGCCGGCCAGAGTTTCGGGGTATGGAATGCAGGCGGTCTGCACATGACGCTCGAAGGCGATGCCAACGATTATGTGGGCAAGGGCATGGCGGGCGGCGAACTGGTGATCTACCCCCCCAAAGGCAGCACCTTCGCGAGCTTCGAAACCCCCATTATCGGCAACACCTGCCTTTATGGCGCCACAGGCGGCCAACTCTTCGCCGCCGGTCAGGCCGGTGAGCGTTTTGCCGTGCGTAACTCAGGCGCAGTGGCCGTCATCGAAGGTTGCGGTGATCACGGTTGCGAATACATGACCGGCGGCATTGTCACCATCCTTGGTCGTACCGGTGTCAACTTCGGCGCGGGCATGACCGGTGGTTTCGCCTATGTCCTGGATGAAGACAACAGCTTTGTCGATCGCTACAACCACGAGCTCATTGACATCAACCGGCTGCAAGCGGCTGAACTGGAAAACCATCGTCAGCACCTGCGCGGTACGCTGGAAACCCACCTGGCGAAAACCGGCAGCGCACGCGCAGCTGATATTCTGGAAAATTTCGAGCTGTACCTGCCCAAGTTCTGGCTTATCAAGCCAAAAGCCAGCGACATTCACGATCTTATGGCAACGCTGGTCAACGCAGCGTAACGCCCTCCGCACCGCACACAAGCTAAAGCCCCGACATACTCGGGGCTTTAGGCGTTAGCGCTTTCATTATCGAAATGAGCTTTTCGAAATCCAATGAATGCGTCCCCGGTAATCCCCCTATTTTTAGCGGCGCTCAGAAGTAGATTTTTCTCGTAATGCTCACGAAGGAGATTCTGCATGAAGACATCGCGATTTTCGGACAGCCAGATACTGGCGATCCTCAAGCAGGCGGAAAATGGGTTACCCGTCCCCGAGCTTTGCCGCGAACATGGCATGAGCAGTGCTCGTTTTTACCCATAATTGACATGGGAGCGCCAAGTATGGCGGGATGGACGCCATCCCTGATGGCCCGCCTCAAGGAACTCGAAGACGAGAACCGCTGGATCAAGAAGATGTTCGCAGAGGAACGCCTCAAGGCCGAGATCGTGCAGGAGGCGCTCGCAAAAAAGTGTTGAAGCCATCCCGACGCAAGGAGATGGCGCAACGTCGAGCGCACAGGTTGGAATCACAAGCGTGTATATCGGATTTAATGCGCGCTGGAACCCAACCTTCGGATCAAGCCCAGGCGTCGTCTGAAGCGGCGGGCTACCGAGTCCCTGAAAGAGTCAATCAAGCCGGATCAGGTCCGGTCGATGGACTTCCTGCACGACCAGCTCAGCGATGGCCGGCATTTTTGGTTATTTAATGGGCGCCTCGAAATACCCGAGACTCGTCGTTCCCGCGAAAGCGGAAACCCAGAAAAATAAAGGCGCTGGATTCCCGCCTACGCGGGAATGACGGGTTTTTCGAGCTTCCCTAATGTGATTGACGATTACCGGCGAGAAGGACTGGCCATTGAAGCGGGCTTCTCACTGCCGACGCTGCGTGTGATCCGGGTGCTGCAGAGCAACTGTTGGAATGGCGAGCGAAGCCAACAGCCATTCGCTGCGATAACGGACCAGAGTTTATCAGCCACGCGTTCGTCGACTGGGCCAGAAGGCGGAACATCCGCATCGACTATATCCAGCCTGGCAAGCCACAACAGAACGCCTACATTGAGCGGACGAACCGAACCATCCACTACAGTTGGCTGAGCAAACATCTGTTCGACAGCCTGGAGGAAGTTCAAGATTTGCGACCCAGTTGTTCTGGTTTTACTATCCTCATCGCCTCCACAAAGCCAATGGTGGCAAGCCGCCACTGATGGCTGCGTAAACCCTACTTTTTGGCGCCGCTAAAATGGGGGGATTACCCAAGGAGCCGCGGGCTATCGCCAGCTGCGCGTTCAGTGAGTAACGAGACATATCAATTAGATGGCGAGGCACGAACGAGCACGTGGCGCCGCAATTTGACGTGCTCGTTTCGGTTTTTCGCGGTAACCCGCAGTGAAATTTGTTACTATAAAAAATTGGACCAATCTACAAGCGTCATTTTTTAAGGATCGGGTATTACCCTGAAAAAAAACACTATTTTCAGTATTTTATTCCTGCTCCTGTTCCTTTTGTAGGATCCAGATCCGTTTTGCCCCTCAAAACAACAAACACTTGCCAATTATGGACTGCATGGCCTAAAACGGCGCCTGAATGAGGTTTTTGGAGCCCGCTGTATTTCAAGTTAATTCTAAGGATAAATGTACCAATGAAAAGAAAACGAGTCATGACAAACGGGACCTTCGCGTCCTGTGGCTACACGATTTACGTTACCCAGGTTCAACGCATTCCCGCCGCGAGCAAAACCATCATGATGGTAAACGGGGCCATGTCGACCACAGCCTCTTTTACGTGGGCCATTTCGGCACTCGATGACTTCAACCTTGTCCTATTCGACTCTCCTTGCATCGGGCGGTCCCGCGAATACAATGTCGGGGCCGATAGTCCGACTCGAGAGATCGAATCGGACATATTGCTGGATTTGTGCAAACACTACCAACCCGATTACCTCTGCTCCATGTCATGGGGTGGTGCCGCCACCTTGCTTGCTTTGGCGAATCGTCCGGTCGGTGTCAAGAAGGCGATTATCGGAGCGTTTTCTTTCGGTGTCTCTAACGACATGCGATCGCTCATTCACGAGATGACCTGCCGCCTGAATGATGGTGAAATGCAGGAATTCTCAGACCTGGTGAATGAGACCTTGGGGGAATTTCTGCCTGATCGGTTCAAGATCGCCAACAAGAAATACCTGTCTGAGTTGACCGACAGCGAAGTTTCCTATTTGCATGAGCATTTTCAACGGACTCTCTCCATCGACAAAGATGAAGCGATTTTGGCGATTTCTAACATCGAGTCTGAAACGCTGTTCATTAATGGCAGAAAGGACCGGTACACGTCATCGGATTCCGTTGATTTGGCATGCGATCATATTAAAAATAGCGATAAGATTGAGATTGATTGTGGTCATTTCATGGCCATGGAAGACAAAATCGTTGCAAGACAATTGAAAGAAATAATTGAAAATTACTTCAATTTAGGATCAACGGAGTCAGCGTCAATGCCATTCAGTCAAGCTGCAATTGGTTGAATCAAAAGGATACAAACCCATAGTCGACACGCTTTGCAAGCCGTAAAGAACAGGTTTTGATACAGATTGCTCACCCTACGCATGAATCGTCGATCGAGACGGCACGCTTCGATGTTTTGAGCACATCGTTCCTGTAAGGCACGAATACGCGACATGATCGTCACCTCGCGCAGCACATGATAACCACGATCGAACAGAATCAGATCGCCCATGCGCGACAGTTCCAGATGCGCTGCGATACACGCACGCTCGGCGGTATCGGAGGACACAATTGCGCGTCAATAACCACCTGATTGAACACATAGTAATACAACTATACCAGCGCCATGGGCACGGCACGCTGATTGGCTTTGCCGTGACGTAAGACAAAAGCATCAATGATTTCTGCCACGTGCGGCAAGCGCGACTGTGAGCCATCCGCAGCGCGGAGCCGCTACCATGCCAAGTACGGTATCCCAGCTGCTGATAGACCTGCTCGACAAGGTGCTGGTTGATTCCGACGAAGACTTGATAGGAAAACTTGCTACGGGCTTGGGTATAGGCAGACTTGGTCACCTGACAAGTGGGGAACGTGTGTGGGCGAAGTTGCGCAAACGTGTTGTCCATCTCTTTTTGAGCAAAGCCCTTGGTCAGATTGAGACCATGCAGGATGAGACTGGGAAAGGCCAGCGTACGCTGGCGGGTGAAGGCTGTTTCGTCACGCCGATGGCGATCAAGAAACTCGTGCGAGCGAATTAGTTTGCTTATGCCGGCATAAGTGTTTTTAAATTAGACGGGTGATGGTCATGGTGGAAGTTCCTCATGTTGTTGCGCCTGATTATTCTACATTACACATCAATCAGTTAGCGCTTAACTCAATGGCATTGAAACCGTTCCAACTGGATGTCCGCCCTGGCTTTGGCATACGCAACTGCCACTTCGCCACCACCGGTCTGATGGGCATAAAGCGGCATCAGGCCACGCGCGAGTCCGTCGATCATGGCGCTCTTTTGGGCAAAATTCATTGCGCCACTGCGTGCGGCCATGAATGCTGCGTAATCCAGCGTAGTCTTTGCGCGGTACAACAAAATGCCCTGGAATATCCCCAGTAAAAACAGGCCGAATACGGGCAGGACGATCACGGCCTCTAGCGTTGCTCTAAGGTTTGTAGGGTGTCAACTTCGGCTGCTTGGACTTGGGTTGTTTCAAAGACTGCACGATGGTCTCAAGTGTCGAGATGTTGTTTTTTGGAAATCCCATAAAGCGAATGAGTTCGCCATTGGCGGTTTGGAAGACGAGCATGGGCGTGCCACCGCCAAGATCCTTCCACAGTGCGCGGGATTCTGCGATGTGGCGCGATTCTGCACGGGTTGGTTGCACCGGGGTGATGCCGCCCGATTCTTTTGTGACGTTGTATCCTGCGCCAAAGTTGCGCTCCAGTGCGGCTCGATCCCCTTGGCGCAAAATGGCCGCCGCCTTGCCGAGGCTGTCGGTCGAGTAATAGGCCACGGGAATCCATACGGCAGGTACGTCGCCGAAGGGTTTGCCCGAAACCCGGCTTTGCCATAATTGCGCACAGGGTGGGCAGTTCGGATCAAAGAACACGTACAAGGCCGGTGCCTTATTCCCCGCTTGGGTGGCTACGCCACTTAGGGCCTTTACCTGATGCCATTCAGTTGCGCTGATCGCTCCGGGATTTAGTCTGGCGCACCTTGGCGCACCGTTGGCACCCAGTTCCGCCATGCCATTAGCGCAGGGCTGGCCTTCGGCTTCCCGCTGCTTCAAGAAGGCATCGAGTTTTGCCTGGTTAGCATCTTTTTTGGTCTGCGGCTCTGCCGAACCGGATGGGGGCGGCTCTTCCGGCGCGGCAGGATCTTCTGGGACCACGCCGCGCTCAGCAAGCAGTTGCAGCAATTCGGAAGATGCCTGGTAATCATCAGGATATTTCTTGTACCGTTCTTCCGGGGTTAAAAGGCTGTAGTGGTACCACCAGAAATCTGCATATCGTTGCAAACGCACCTTGTTGTCTGGGCTGTGCCGAATAAGGTATATCGCTATTTCGGGCTTCTTAACCACATCCAGCGGGGTCAATCCGCAGAAGGGACACCCCGGAATGGGGCCTTCGATGTAGTAGACATTCGCCCCACGGGTCACGAGCAATTTCACATTTTCAAAGCGATCCATTTGTGCTGCATTCATCAGAGGCGACTTATACACATGTCGATTGTTGATGTGGTCAAAAACCTTCATCTCCTTGGGATTGCCACCATGATCCAGCAGCAAAGGAAGAATTTTGGGATCGCTACCTCCTGCGGCGAGGTATACCGCCGTGCTGCCGTTCGCCATCGGCAGGTTGGGATTGGCCCCTTGCTCGAGCAAGGCACTAATCCCCGCATAGTTATGGCAACTCATGGCCCAAATCAATGGGGTAATCCCCTGCGTGCCTTGGCCATTGACATCCGCACCGGCTTGCACCAATGGTTTAACCTTGGTAGCCGCGCCGTCGCAGGCCTCGTTTGCCAGCTCGGCCACCTTGGAATCAGAAAATACCGATGCCGCACTACGCCCGTTCAGACGAAAGGGCTCACCGGTCTGATCACTGGCCTGATCTGTATTTTTCATCATGCTTGCCGACCAGACCGTGTTCGTGATACTCGTGCCTGAGGATGCGCCACCACAGGCCGTGATTGTTAGCGCAAGGGTAGCGGCACCAAGCACCGACAGGCGTTTACCCAGAGTAGACAGAAATTTGAAGTGCATACATCATCGTTGTTTAGGTAAAGAATCAGGGCTGCGCCCAAGCGCCTGGACGGCCGTTCGGATGGAGGTAGCATCCATGAGGCCCGTGAAGCGGTAATACTTTTTGCCCGCTTCGAGCTCAAAACCCAGCGTGGGGGTAGCAATCTGACCGAGAATCCGTTCGGCTTCTCGGGTGTTCGACTGCACTGCTCGCCGTGCCCACGAGGGGATGTGCGATGGTATCGGATAACCGCCTTTGTGGCTCTTTTGATCGTACGCCCGCTCATTTTGCAGCAGTGCTTGTGCAGGATGAGCCGCGGCCAACAGGGCGGCTGCTCGGCTCAGGCTGTCTTTGTCGAAATAGGCAATCGGAATCCAATGAATACGTACCGAGTCGAGGTAAGGTATTAATTGCTCCCATTGCTGGGCACAAACTGGGCAGTTGGGGTCAAAATAAACCAGCATGTGCTTGGGGCTGTCCGCCGGTCCGGTATCGATTCCCGGTAGTTTCATCGACTGTTCCCAGAAACTTTGCATCGCGGCCCAGTTCACGTGCTCGTCGGGGCTTGGCCAAACCTGGGTTTCGCTCTTCGCAGGCGAGGGTGCATGGAGTCCGGCTGGGTGCATGCGGCATTCGGGTACGTCGATACGGTTTCCTTTAGTCTTGCAGCGCAGGTCGTAGACGCGGGTTTCGTAGGTTTTAGGTGCAAACATACCGGGGATGGCCGAAGTCAAACGGCTTTCTGCAGCCGCCCAACGTTCCAGCACCGAAAGATATTTCAGGTCATCCGGGTTCTTTACGTAGACTGTGAGCACCGTGGGTGTGGTGATTTTTCCCGCGAGACTGACACTGCCAAGTATATAGGTCGCCACGAGCTTGACCTTCATATCACGGGAGAACACCAGTCCTGTCTGGCACGTACCGCCATGCAGCATATGGCTCCATGTGAAAAACACGTTTTTGTCGATCGACCCTGCGACCTCAGGCGGGACGGTATACATGGCACCAACTTCGTCGACCAAAGTAACCACGCCGCCCACACACCCTGGATCACTCACGCGGAAGTGATCGCCAAGATAGCCTTCGAAGCTTCGATACTGTGTTTGATAGTCCTGATAGCTTATTGGGATTTTTTCATAATGCGCGGGGTAAATCTCCTTGACGATTGTTGCGTAATCATTATCGTCGGCACGGCCTTGGTTCGGGTACAAGGCGGTAAAGGAAATCAGAACCGCAAGCAGGAAGAAATTACGTGCATTCAGCATTTCGGAACTCCATTGTTAGAGAATTTGCCTGCGTTAAGGTCGCTTTTCACGAGTTTGGCATCATTTGAGAGCCGCGTCCTTGGCTCACCTGGTTCTTGCGGAAGTAGCTTGGCGACCTTTTCCCAATCGAGATTTTTTACGGCGCTCCAAAGCTTTTTGTAGACCTTGTTGCTGTAAGCGCCATGCTGATAAAAAAGTCGGCCAAGGCTGTTTGCGTGTTGCTGGGCAACTGGTAGAAATCGACATGCTGCGTATTGTCATTGTCAAAAGCGGTCGCCAGTTTCCCAATGATGTAATTCCTGGCGCCATCGTTCAACTCTTTGGCTTCTGCGGTGGTGATCGTTAATGGATGCGCCGGATGCTTCTTGGTGCCGTCACCATAAAGGTAAAGAATGGCGGCAGCTTTCGTTTTGCCAAGGTAGGGCTTCAGTTTATCTCTCAGTGATTTCGAAACGCCCCATGCCTTGAGCGTCGCCATGTCCTGCTGCCCCAGGTCCACACCATAGCCAATGGTTACCCCGCTCTTACCAATCGCCTTGCCATTTTTATACTTGGGAACGTAACCATTCAACGCCACCGGACGACTATCGTTCTCGTTCGTCTTCAAAACAACGTACAGAATTCGATCCTGTTTGGCGCAGGATTTTCCACCGCTGACCACGCAATTATTGCTCTTCTCGAATTTTTTGATGGCATCGGCTTTACTTTCGCCTTTCTTAACAGTCATACACACATGTGGACAAGCCTTAGTATTTGAGCTGCTGTTGGCTGTGGTGGCAATCGTTGCCAACGTGGCAATGGCGGCCAAGGCTAGCAATAGTTTATTCGTTATCAGATTCCCTGTTCGTCTCATTTTTTCCCTTCGAATTCAGATGCAAACATCGCTAGGTGGCTGACTGCCGCCACCATTGCCATTGCCGTTATTGTTAGAACCACTCCCGCCACTTGATCCGCCACTGCCGCTGCTATTCCCGGAATTATTGCCCGATCTGTTGTTACCGCTACCCAAGCTATTGCCGTTATTCAAACTTCCACTACCGTTTTTGTTGCCTCCGCCAGTACCAGAGGGCAGCAGATTGGGATCACGAATCGGGGTCTGCATGAGTTCGGTGGCCTGGGCCTGAATATCGAGGCTATAGACGGGGTGTCCGGCGATAGCTGTTCGCGCCACATCCAGGTGACCGATCAGGCGATCAATCACAGGAACGATCAACGGGTATTGATAGGTCACTTTGATTTTGAGCAGGTTGGCATCTTGCACGGTCATGTGGCTTTTTGTGCCAATGGCACTGCCTCGAAAAGGCAGGCTGTCGTTGGGGATGGCGGCTACGCCATCGTATTGGGTTTCTTGCCAGTCGGTGAATGCCGCTTTGGTCGGGCTGATGATGGTGATTGCGGCTGACTGCCCCAACTGGATGTCCGCCTTGGCTTTGGCGTACGCTGCAACTACGGCACCACCACCGGTCTGATGGGCATAAAGCGGCATCAGGCCACGCGCGAGTCCGTCGATCATGGCGTTCTTTTGGGCAAAGTTCATTGCGCCACTGCGTGCGGCCATGAATGCCGCGTAATCCAGCGTGGTCTTTGCGCGGTACAGCAAAATGCCCTGGAATATCCCCAGTAAAAACAGACCGAATACGGGCAGGACGATCACGGCCTCTACCAGCCCCTGACCGCGTTGACGATGAAATAAAGTGAACGTGTTCATCATCAAGGTGCTCGCACAGAGCCGGGTGGCGGTGCTTCGATATCGGTGATGGGGGGCGCCACCGCGGTCGCTTGGTGGGTAGCACCCATGCTCGGGTCGTTGCCTTCGGCTTCGCGAGCAAGATGTGCGTTAGCTCAAAATAGTCGGACTGCGCTTGCACCATCGCCCGAACCCAGTATCGGCCCAAGGCCCTGACATCCGCTAGTGAGGGCCGCCAAGGCGGCGATGAATGCGGTTTTACGGAGGATTGTCTCGGTCGTCATGGCGTTTGCTTCGGGATTGCCGAGGGAGTCGGGGCTGGTGTTGCTGCTGGAGTCGAGGCTGGTGTTGGTGCTGGCGACGGGGCGGGCATGCGCTGAGCCACGCCGAGGGATGGCAGTGCGCCCGGTGGGGGTGGCATATATTGCGCCTTCCAATCACGCAGATTCTCCACCACCCTCGGCAGTAGTGGTTGTGGGATATAGCCGCCGTATTTTGGGATAGACAGTTTGTCGAGGTTTTCAACCGCCCATGTCATTTGCACCCCGTCGTTGAGCCAGATGAAATACAAGTGCAAATCCAGATTGCGTCTGTATGGGTAGTACTTGCTCATCGGCGAGGCTTCCACTTCTTTGACGACGCTCTCGGGTATTTGGCTGCGGACAGGAACGCGCGCCCAGTAGGTCGGCGGCTTTCTCACAATACGAAGGAATTCCTTTTTTTGCGCCTCGGTCATGGTGGTATCGGTACCCGGAGGCACCCACGACCAGTAGAGGTAGGCATATTCCGGCAGTTGGCGACTATCACCTGCCAAGCCCGCTGTCGCACCATCGTCAAACGGATCATTAAAGGGCTGGCAAGCCCCCCCCCTAGGCCACTATCAGAGTTCAAGATTCTTGTCGCGGGGGTAGTGAACTCTCCCATGATTTCAATATCGTGGCCATTATCGGCGTGACAGGAAAAGGATGTCTCATAGCCCGGGCCGGAGTCTGCGTCAGCGCCCGAACCCAGTATCGGCTCCAGGCCCTGACATCCGGTGGTGAGGGCCGCCAAGGCGGCAATGAATGCGGTTTTAGGGAGGATTGTCTCGGTCGTCATGGCGTTTGCTTCGGGATTGCTGGGGGAGTCGGGGCTGGTGTTGCAGCTGGAGTCGAGGCTGGTGTTGGTGCTGGCGCCGCGGCGGGCATGCGCTGAGCCACGCCGAGGGATGGCAGTGCGCCCGGTGGGGGTGGAACATATTGCGCGTTGTCTTCCTTGAGATTCTCCACCACCCTCGGCAGCAGTGGTTGCGGGATATAGCCGCCATATTGAACGGTGGAAAGTTTGTCGAAATTTTGTACCCGCCAACTCATCTGCACCCCTTCATTTGTCCAGATAAAGTACAGATGCAGTCTCAGTGCGGGCATATTGGGATGATCCTTGCGCATCGGCGAGGCTTCCACTTCTTTGACGACACTCTCAGGTATTTGGCTGCGGACAGGAACGCGCGCCCAGTAGGTCGGCGGCTTTCTCACAATACGAAGGAATTCCTTTTTTTGCGCCTCGGTCATGGTGGTATCGGTACCCGGAGGCACCCACGACCAGTAGAGGTAGGCATATTCCGGCAGTTGGCGACTATCACCTGCCAAGCCCGCTGTCTTACCATCATCAAACGGGTCATTCCAGGGTTGGCAACCACCTGACCCTACACCACTGTCAGCGTTCAAGGTTCGTGTCGCGGGAGTGGTGAATTCCCCCATATGCCAAATATCATGATCATGATCTGCATGGCAAGAAAAGGATGCCTCATAGCCCGGGCCGGAGTCTGCGTCAGCGCCCGAACCCAGTATCGGCCCCAGGCCCTGACATCCGGTGGTGAGGGCCGCCAAGGCGGCGATGAATGCGGTTTTAGAGGGAAAAGACCGGAGAAGCGGGATTAATTTCATGATTATTGGCACATCTGTTGGGTGGGTGAGGGATTGCTGGAGGTGATATCGACGCCAATACTCTTGAGCCAGGCGCCATAGGTCGTCATATCGACCATGCCGATGATCGATGCATCTTCAGGGCATGGCGGCAAGGTCTGGGTATACGGGGCACCACCATGAGGAGGGTGCACCGTTCTGTACCGGTGGTTCAGGGTGATGTAGGACGAGGTCCAGTCCTGAGTCACCTTGTCCGGGTTGCCCGTGCTGTTGATCCGGGCACTGGTTTCAGGAACCACACTGCCGTCACCGAACTGTATGGTTCGACCGCCGAAGTAGTAGATATGTGCGGTGACTTCATCGTGCAGGATGGGACTATTCACTTGAGTATGCGTGTTTGGTTTCAACTCCGTCACCCCTGCCGCCTTGGCCTGGTTGTACATCCAGGTATACGCGACATTGGAAAGATCGCCCTCAGGCTTGTCGTTTGTAGTCCCCGGGATGCCATAGCCGCCGCCAATATCCGAATGGCTACCGATAAACCCTTGTTCGATGCGGGTGGCACCGGGTGTCGTGCTGTTGGGTGTCGTCGGGGTGGGCATAATGGAATAGGCGTTGAAGTTCGTCGGGCCGCCGCGGTTTTCATTCAGGGCCAGGGCCTGAACGGCATACTGTACCTGATCGGGAATGGATAGGTTGAGCGACGCATTATCACCGCCTGTCCACCCCAGGTGCGGCACGGTTTCGAACAAGCCTTCAAAACGGAAGTTCAGGCAGGCGCTGTAATTCTCGCCCTCTTGAGTGAAACTGTATAAGCCATTGTTGGTTTGGGCGACGATCTGATTGACCCAAGCACGCGCTTCGGCCGCCCCCCGGCTGAAACCGACCACATCGATATTGAGCGTATCGGTTGGGTTGTGCCTAGCTATAAATGTGTTTAAGTCGGCAGTAGCGTAACTAAGTCGCTCAGTGAACCCGTCTCCACTTCTCGGATTGCCCCGATAGTTCTGATGTTTCTCGGGATAGGTGGTGCCGATGCCGGTTATGTAATACCTAGGATCAGCACTACTGAACTGATACGCATCATAAAAACGGTAGACGTTACTCGTGTCATTACCGGGAACCAGATGACCCGGGGCGCCATTGTTGGTGCCATCGAAGGCAAACAGCATCAATCCATAAGGATCGGTATATGCGATGGGATTGGCGGCCACATAGGCGTAGGCATTCAAGCCGCCGGCCAACCCCAGGGGATCGGGGCTGAGGTAGCGCCCCGTTGCCGGGTCGTAGTAGCGGTGGTCGTTGTAATAGAGGCCGCTTTCCTTATCCTGCCATTGCCCCGGGTTGCGCAGGGATAAGCTGAAATGATCTTTGACCAAGCTATCCGCAACATCAAGTTGCTGACCATAGGGGCCATAGTGCGCACGCCAGATGACCTGCGCCTGGGCATCGGTGGCGGCGATCGGGGCGCCTAGGTGGTTGTCGAGCAAATAGCTGATGCGGCCTGAACCGGTGTGAACAAGACTGCCGCCCCAGAGATAGCCGATGTACTGGTTGAGCTTATTGAATGTATCGGGCTCTTGATTACCCAATGGTTTTCTACCCTCCGGGTAGTCGACTACGGCGACCAGTTTGTCACCCAGCCAGAAGTACTGGCGCAGGATATGCCCGGCGGCATCCAGTTTTGCCTGACGGTGACGTTGCTGGTCGTAGAGGTACAGCGTTTCTTTGCTGTGGCCGGAACGGGAATCAACAATTTTGGCCACTCGTTCGCCCGTGGCGTTATAACGATATCGGGCAATTTCATGCGCTCCATTCCAGAGGCTTTGCAGCCGACCTTCTGCGTTCCAGCGGATTTGCAGCGAATCGATAGCTTGGATTTGCCCGTTGGCATCGTAGCCAGCACCCGCTAGACGCTGGCTGTTTGGCTGATAGCGAATGGTTTGGGTTGTTGCCGGTTGGCTTGCCGTGCTGTCTTGCTGCACGTACAGGCGATTGGCATTGCCGTCGAGCAGGTAGCGCCAACTTCTGGCGTCTTTGGGCGCTTGAGCAACCCATTTCTTACGGTGTGATGAACCACCGGAGCGGACAAGAACGGAACCGTGGCCGTATTGAGCTTCAATCAATTCATTATGCATATCATAGTGGTAACGGGATTGGGTTACATCGCCAACCAGACGGCCCTGATGTTGAACAGCCAGAATATTACCGAGATCGTCATAGAGATATCGCGCATCCCAGAGGGTGTTTGGCTCAACCGGAATGCCATAGGCGCCGGGCCAGGCGCTGTTCGTTTGGCTGCTTGCCGGTGGTTCGTCCGCTTTGACCGGGCTCACGAGCCAACCCAACCAGTGATCCCACGCCACTCGCCTGGAATCGCTACTGGCCGTTTGACTGGTTTGCCCCGGTTCGTCAGGCAAGCTGTAGACAATCCTCGCCAGAACACCCGCCTTGCTGCGTTGCCATTTGGCTTGAATGCCGTTGCCATAGGTGAGTGCAGCCAACCCACCCAGATCGCGTTTCAGGTGCGAAACAAGCGTTCGTGTGGGGCCAGATAGTCCATCGCGCCATTGCATGGACACAATCTGTCCCTGACCATCCCGAAGGTAGCGAAGCAGACTACCGTCGGGGAGTGTTTTTGTCGCCAGGCGCCCCTGCCGGTCATAAGCGTAGTTTGTCGTGGCCGTGATCTCGGTGCCTTGATGCGAATGCAGAACAACCGTTTTTGCCGTCAATTGCCCCCATTGGTTGTAGCCATATCGGGTGGTCTGTGCCGGATCAATGGTTTCAACCAGCCGGGTGCCGGTGTAACGGTAGGTCGTTGTCGACTCGGGAACAGCGTGACCAGTCCCTTGTGTGGTGTACTGACGAATCAGGCGACCGGCAACATCGTATTGGTAATGCCGAGCCTGCCCCAGCGCATTGGTTTTCCGGATCAGGCGATTATCGTCATCATAGCGGTAAGTAGTTTCGCCGCTGTTCGGGCTCGTTATGGCGACGATTCGGCCAAAATCATCTTTTAATGTGCGCGTAGTGACGGTGGGCGCCTGTTGATCTTTCAATGCAGGCATCACCGTAAGGGATTGTTCTGCATGATTCCGGCTGACGGACACGGTGCGCGCCAAGCGCGTATCTGCCGCGGTGGTAACTGAGACGGGGTGTAACGCGACATCGAATGCCAGCCGGGTGATCTGTCCGAGCGGGTTGATGACGGATTGAAGCTGTCCATTTTTCGTGTACTGAAGGCGATAAGTACTGCCGGTACCGTCGCTTACGAAGATCAGCCGTCCCCTGTCGTCGTAACCATAGCGCTCGGATTGTTCATGACCCGCTGTGCGAACGCTGCCACTCAACACATGGCCTTCCGTGTCGTAGCTGGCCTGTTTGAGCGTTCCGAGAGCCGTTGCCTGCCACAGTAGACGCCCTGCACTGTCGTACGCCATCCGATCCTGCGGCCGCTCTTGGCTGCCGTCCACTCTGGACACTTGAATCAAACGATTTTGAGCGTCGTATTGGAACGACCAACCTTGCCCTCCGCCCGCGACTTGACGAAGCACTTTTTCGGGGCGGCCGAAATAGTTGTCGTCGATGTGCATCGTTATCCCGTCCGGATCAGTCACGGCGCTTATACGACCCGCGGCGTCGTAGGTATAGCGTGCAACCAATTGGAGCGGACTGGTGAGTTTTACGACATGGGAACCGCCCCTATCCCATTCAAACTGCGTAATATCCGAATCTACGGGGGATTGGGTCGGACCATCGGGCAAGGGGCCGTCGATCTGTGTGAGCAGGCTATGACCCTTGATGGTTTGGTAGGTATAGGTCGTGGTGCGGGTCAGCGCCGTTGGCTGAGGACGGCCCTTGGCGTCAATCGGACTAAACCCCGATTCGGTGACCTCGGTTGGCTGGCCTTCTGTGTTGTAGGTGATGTGGGTGATGAATTCCTTGTCCGGCACGACACTAGCTGGATGTCTACTTTGGCTTTGAACTTGGGGTTTCACGCCCGTTTGAGTTTGATTAGTACAAGACTTATTTATCACCGTTTATGCGAAGGCTCAGGGGCGTGTCCGAGCTCGTGGACGGCCGTTCGGATGGAAGTAGCATCCATGAGGCCCGTGAAGCGGTAATACTTTTTGCCCGGTTCGAGCTCAAAACCCAGCGTGGGGGTAGCAATCTGACCGAGAATCCGTTCGGCTTCTCGGGTGTTCGACTGCACTGCTCGCAGTGCCCATGAGGGGATGTGCGATGGTATCGGATAACCGCCTTTGTGGCTCTTTTGATCGTACGCCCGCTCATTTTGCAGCAGTGCTTGTGCAGGATGAGCCGCCGTCAACAGGGCGGCTGCTCGGCTCAGGCTGTCTTTGTCGAAATAGGCAATCGGAATCCAATGAATACGCACCGAGTCGAGGTAAGGTATTAATTGTTCCCATTGCTGGGCACAAACTGGGCAGTTGGGGTCAAAATAAACCAGCATGTGCTTGGGGCTGTCCGCCGGTCCGGTGTCGATCCCCGGTAGTTTCATCGACCGTTCCCAGAAACTTTGCATCGCGGCCCAGTTTACGTGCTCGTCGGGACTGGGCCAAACCTGGGTTTCGCTCTTGGCCGGTGTGGAGGCATCAGGTTCGGCCGACGGAATATTCGTCTCAGTGCCTTCTGGTAATCCGGACAAAACATCCAAGAACGGATTCAGTGGCTGGGCGATACTGGTTTTTGGCCCGACAATTGTCAGTCGGGGATTTAATGTGCAGGTGTCGGATATTTTGCGATAATTCGTGGTGTCTGCAGCAGGATCGGGCGGTTGACCTGGATCTCGAATAGTAACTATATATTCATTTGGTTTATTATATTCTCCTTTAACCAACAATGGGCCGGATGTTTTTATTCCGCTCCTTTCACTAGTTTGACTGCATGCTAATTTGGCTGAAAATCCATGCGCCTGTGCGGCGTATTTCAATATTTTGCATTCCCCCACCCACCTATAATCGCCCGTCGAACCGGAAGATGCAATTTCTGCAGCAAGGCGAATCGGATCAGGGGCCTGATTACCTTTGGGTACGCAGTAAAAAGATCCATCGACATCGTCTAGTTTTGAAGAATATCCTGGCGTTACGACAACCCATTTACCTGGCGGGATAAAATCATTTTTAGATGCATGCTTCGTGGCCGCGTAACAATTCGAAAATGCGGCCGAAGCGAAAAGTAGATTTACCGTTACTAAACGAATTCGCATATTCATTTGCACAACTCTCCCTGGGCAAGTCCGCTGTTTTCAAATTCAACCCTATTCACTGGAAGATGGTTGTTATTGCCACGTCTGGTATTCGATTTGATGGCAGCTTCGAAATCCCCAGCTTTGATATAAGCTGCGATATGATAGCTTTTATATAATCCGCCATTGTATATTAAATCAACCAGCCCATCGAACTCGTTTTGCGTGACATGGGTGATATGTGCATTGGCAAACAAGTTTCTTGCTCTATTCTCTGCCCACGCAATATCCTCTTTTTCCCATGATGTGATCTGCGCTTGACTGATGCTGGCGCCCGGGAAGGCTTTGGGGCTTTTCCACCAAGTGTTCTTGACGCAGGCATCGGTCGCTTGCGGGGTCTTCTGTTTTCCCGGCGCTGCCAGATTGGCGGGGCACTGGCCATGCTGGACAAGATGCCCCACACCTGCAGTGCAATTGCACTTACTGTCGTTATAGTACTGGGGCACATAGCCCTCGAACGTTGGGAGCATGGCGTTAAGATAGTTTACGGAGACCGACATCTCTGCTATCGGCGGGCATATAACACAATTGTTTTGCGCTTCAAAATCCTCGATAACCTGCGCCTGAGTTTTGCCTGGAGGTATCGCGAGACAAGCATTCGCACAAGCCTTTTTCGGCTTACCTCTGGGACTCGCCAAGGGTGAAATGAGTACGTGTGATGTAGTTATCTGCCCCGGTTGATTGAGTGGTTGATAAGGCGGTAACGTCGAGTCCGGTGTATTCGGCGGGTTGGTAATGGATTGTGATTGGCTGGATCCCGAGTTACACCCCACCAGCACCAAGATAAGAACTACGGCAACTTTATGAGGCGCTTTCCCTTTATCTATTGAAACGTTCCTTTTCATAACCTTAGCATTCCTTTGCTGGTATTCATCAAATACAGATATGGTCGGGTGGTGACGGTACGGGTGACGGCGCTGGATTAGGTGTTGGCGCTGGATTAGGTGTTGGCGCTGGTGTAGGTAATGGCGTGGGCGCTGGTGTCGGAGCCGGATTCCCGCCGCCCGACGTGCCGCCGCCATTGCCACCCGTGCCGGAAGGCAACAGATTGGGATCGTGAATCGGGGTCTGCATGAGCTCGGTGGCCTGCGCCTGAATATCGAGGCTATAGACGGGGTGCCCGGCGATAGCTGTTCGCGCCACGTCCAGGTGACCGATCAGGCGATCAATCACAGGAACGATCAACGGGTATTGATAGGTCACTTTGATTTTGAGCAGGTTGGCATCTTGCACGGTCATGTGGCTTTTTGCGCCGATGGCACTGCCTCGAAAAGGCAGGCTGTCGTTGGGAATGGCGGCCACGCCATCGTATTGGGTTTCTTGCCAGTCGGTGAATGCCGCTTTGGTCGGGCTGATGATGGTGATTGCGGCTGACTGCCCCAACTGGATGTCCGCCTTGGCTTTGGTGTACGCTGCAACTACGGCACCACCACCGGTCTGATGGGCATAAAGCGGCATCAGGCCACGCGCGAGTCCGTCGATCATGGCGTTCTTTTGGGCAAAGTTCATTGCGCCACTGCGTGCGGCCATGAATGCGGCGTAATCCAGCGTGGTCTTTGCGCGGTACAGCAAAATGCCCTGGAATATCCCCAGTAAAAACAGACCGAATACGGGCAGGACGATCACGGCCTCTATAAGCCCTTGACCGCGCTGGCGATAAAAACGCGCGTTGCTCTAAGGTTTGTAGGGTGTCAACTTCGGCTGCTTGGACTTGGGTTGTTTCAAAGACTGCACGATGGTCTCAAGTGTTGAGAGGTGGTTTTGAGGAAATCCCATAAAGCGAATGCGTTTGCCATTGGCGGTTTGGAAGACGAGCATGGGCGTCCCGCCGCCAAGATCCTTCCACAGTGCGCGGGATTCTGCGATGTGGCGCGATTCTGCACGGGTTGGTTGTACCGGGGTGATGCCGCCCGATTCTTTTGTGACGTTGTATCCTGCGCCAAAGTTGCGCTCCAGTGCGGCTCGATCCCCTTGGCGCAAAATGGCCGCCGCCTTGCCGAGGCTGTCGGCCGAGTAATAGGCCACGGGAATCCATACGGCAGGTACGTCGCCGAAGGGTTTGCCCGAAACCCGGCTTTGCCATAATTGCGCACAGGGTGGGCAGTTCGGATCAAAGAACACGTACAAGGCCGGTGCCTTATTCCCCGCTTGGGTGGCTACGCCACTTAGGGCCTTTACCTGATGCCATTCAGTTGCGCTGATCGCCCCGGGATCTAGTCTGGCGCACCTTGGCGCACCATCGGTACCCAGTTTCGCCCTGCCATTAGCGCAGGGATTGCCTTCGGCTTCCCGCTGCTTCAAGAAGGCATCGAGTTTTGCCTGGTTAGCATCTTTTTTGGTCTGCGGCTCTGACGAACCGGATGGGGGCGGTGCTATACCATTGTGATCTTTCGGCACCACGCCGCGTTCAGCAAGCAGTTGCAGCAATTCGGCTATGGTTTGGTAATCATCAGGCGCTCTCTTGCGCTGTTCTTCCGAGGTTAACTGGCTATACTCGTACCAAAGATCGGCATATCGTTGCAAACGCACCTTGTTGTCCGGGCTGTGCCGAATAAGGTATATCGCTATTTCAGCCTTAGATACATCCAGCGGGGTTAATCCGCAGACGGGACACCCCGGAATGGGGTGTCTGATGAAGTAGACATTCGCCCCACGGGTCACGAGCAGTTTCACATTTTCAAAGCGATCCATTTGTGCTGCATTGAACAAAGGCGACTCATAGGCGACCCGATTGTTGATGTGGTCAAAAACCTTCATAACCTTGGGATTGCCACCATGATCCAGCAGCAAAGGAAGAATTTTAGGATCGCTGCCCCCTGCGGCGAGGTACACCGCCGTCTCGCCGCCCGCCATCGGTAGATTGGGATTGGCCCCTTGCTCGAGCAAGGCACTAATCCCCGCATAGTTATGGCAACTCATGGCCCAAATCAATGGGGTAATCCGCTGCGTGCCTTGGCCATTGACATCCGCACCGGCTTGCACCAATGGTTTGACCCTGGTAGCCGCGCCGTCGCAGGCCGCGTTTGCCAGCTCGGCCACCTTGGAATCAGAAAATACCGATGCCGCACTACGCCCGTTCAGACGAAAGGGTTCACCGGTCTGATCACTGGCCTGAGCTGTATTTTTCATCATGCTTGCCGACCAGACTGTGTTCGTGATACTTGTGCCTGAGGATGCGCCACCACAGGCCGTGATTGTTAGCGCAAGGGTAGCGGCACCAAGCACCGACAGGCATTTACCCAGAGTAGACAGAAATTTGAAGTGCATAAAAAACCTCAGTGACAGAGTAATTGAGATAGTTGGTAATTCAAGCCGAAAATGACGTGATCCATCGAGTGATACCCTCCCTCCCGTATGATATCCGACAGGCAGGTGCCGGTTTTCGGCTGAGCCAGTTGCTCCGAGTTGGTTTTACCTGGCCTGTTTTGGAAGGAATCAAGACTATCTGGGTTATCTGTATAGTAACCGGCATCCCAGGTTGTTAGTGGGATTGCATTTTGATTGCCCATGGCCCTGGGTAGTGGCACCGACATCGCCTGATCTTTATCTGGCGCACCTGCGAGGTGTGCCAGATAACTCAAAATCAAATTGGTTCTGATGGGTTCGTTCTTTAAAGCACAGGCCAAAGCATCTTTGAGATTTTTCCCCTGTATCTGGTTGAGAACTTCACCCTCCGTATAGAAATTATCGATGTGTTTGGCTTGTTTATTCTCTTTATTATTTCTTGCCAAAGTACTATTCGACACGCCTCCTGCATCGAAGGTCATTGCCGTTCCGCCGATAATGGTGGCTTCCAGCGCCGCCAACCCTCCGCCCAGCGAATGGCCTGTGAAAACAACATTGCGACTTTTTGCGAGAGCAATATTGTTGGCAAGATTCGTCGCGTCGGTGTCAAATTGAGTCGTTGGGTAACCCAGAGCTTGTTTTACATCGGTGATCACGGAGTTATCACCTGCAAAAAGATTCAATGCCTGGTCGAAAACCGTGCCCCGATTGGCAACGATATATTGCTTTGTGTTTTGGTTGTAATATACGGATGCAAAAAATTTACTCTTTTCATCTACTAGATCATCTGGTGATAGGTGTAAGCCTGCCAGTTTAGCTGCGTCATTGTTTGGGATGCGTTCAATCCCTTTGGGCAAATAGCCTTGCGGGCTATCTGAATAAACATCGTTGGAGATCAGTGCATTGGTCATCTGATTGATGAGCGTGTCGATCTGAGGCTTTTGGCTGGCACATGAGGCCGATTGCTTGGGGTCCGCTAAACCGGCGTTGATCTTGTCTAGCCGTTGCTTGATTTGCAAAAGAGTGTAGCCCTCGCGTACCTCCTCTTGACCGCAAACATTGGATGCAATCTGGCAAGATTTTGATGTGCAATTGTTTTCCTGCCAAAACTCATCACGATCTGCTTTGCTCGTAAAACAGAGGTGGGTGGAACATAGATCTGGATTCGCTTGAATATTTGCAGCGTCTTGGTTTGCCTCTGCCAAATAGGGAGTCGGCATGACGAATAGGATCAGCGTGACCCAAAAAATTAACTGGTAACGTAGATAGGTGAATTTAAATTTCATCATCTCAAGTGTCCTTACTTTTGAGAGCCCAGCTAGATACAAACATGCCCAGGCGGCGGCGTTGGTGACGGCGTTGGATTTGGTGACGGCGTTGGATTTGGTGTTGGTGCTGGATTAGGCGTCGGTGTTGGTGCTGGATTCCCGCCGCCCGACGTGCCGCCGCCATTACCACTCGTGCCATCCGGCAACAGATTGGGATCGTGAATCGGGGTCTGCATGAGCTCGGTGGCCTGCGCCTGAATATCGAGGCTATAGACGGGGTGTCCGGCGATAGCCGTTCGCGCCACGTCCAAGTGGCCGATCAGGCGATCAATCACGGGGACGATCAAAGGGTATTGATAGGTCACTTTGATTTTGAGCAGGTTGGCATCTTGCACCGTCATGTGGCTTTTTGTGCCAATGGCACTGCCTCGGAAAGGCAGGCTGTCGTTGGGAATGGCGGCCACGCCATCGTATTGGGTTTCTTGCCAGTCGGTGAATGCCGCTTTGGTCGGGCTGATGATGGTGATTGCGGTTGACTGCCCCAACTGGATGTCCGCCTTGGCTTTGGTGTACGCTGCAACTACGGCACTACCACCGGTCTGATGGGCATAAAGCGGCATCAGTCCACGCGCGAGTCCATCGATCATGGCGTTCTTTTGGGCAAAGTTCATTGCGCCACTGCGGGCGGCCATGAATGCCGCGTAATCCAGCGTAGTCTTTGCGTGGTACAACAAAATGCCCTGGAATATCCCCAGTAAAAACAGGCCGAATACGGGCAGGACGATCACGGCCTCTACCAGCCCCTGACCGCGCTGGCGATGAATTAAGGTGCGCGTGTTCATCATCAAGGTGCTCGAACAGCGCCGGGTGGCGGTGCTTCGATATCGGTGACGGGGGGCGGCGGGTATGCGATTTGTTTTGATGCGGGTGGACTTGACGGATGAATGAGCGCTTCAAGCGCTTGCCCCATATTCAGGCTCGCGCGTTGTACCTCTGGATCGGCTTTGGCGTGGCGTGCACTTTGAATGAACGCGGCCTGCGATTGCTGCATCAGCACAACACCGAGGTTGTGCCAGGCTTTGGCATGGGTCGCATCGTGCGCTAACACGTGACGATATGCGTTCACAGCCAATTCCAATTGCCCGGCCCGTGCGTAGGTATTAGCAAGATGGAACCAATTGGACTCATCTCCCGGCAAGACACGAGTGAGCTCAAGATAGTCGGACTGTGCCTGTGTCAAATCTCCTTCGTTATAGTTGGTTTGTGCCTGCTGCTGCAGCCTCATTACCTCCGAAAGCTCTTTATGCGGCTGCGTGGCGCAGGCAGAAAGAAGCAGGCTGGTTATCAGAATGGGAATGATCGTATCGAATTTTATGTGCTGCGCCATTGCCATGTCTCTCCTTGTTCCGGGTTCAGCCAATTGAGGCTGCCTGCTGCAAATTCAACGGTTTGGTATGCACCCGTGCAGTGGCGCATGTGCCAGGGTTCCAGCCGCTCAAACCAGTCGATGATTTGTCCTTTTCGATCTAAAAAAACAATGTCCAAGGCATAGGCCATTCCAAATGTATGGACTCCCCCGCAGGGAACGAGCCACAGCGCCTGGCTGCCGCGTTCTGTCAAGGGCGGGCGACCAAGAAGCCCGCGCAGCCGGCTCCACGGTTGATCCGCACGCCAAGCCATGGGCACGATCGGTTGCTCATGACGATAAATCACACCGGCTTTCACAGGATGCCTTCCTGAATCATCCGCAAGTAGATGAAGTAGGCGAGAAACAAGAAAATCAGCGGAAAGAAGAACATGACGAGCGGTAGCATCATCTTGACGGGCGCTTCCAGTGCCAGTTTTTCGGCACGTAAAAAACGTTCTTCCCGTCGCTGATCGGCTTGTACCCGCAAGCTGGCACCGAGACTGGCACCGACGCGATCGGCTTGAATCAAGGTGCCGGTAAAACTGGATATTTGTGGCATATCCATACGTTCGGCCATGCGTTTCAGTGCTTCCGCACGAGCAAGTCCTGAGCGCATATCGCGCAATAAACGGCGGAACTCTTGTGCCAACGGCCCCTTCGGGCCCTTCAAGGTCGCCTGTTCAATGCCACCGGTGATATTGAGCCCCGCTTCGACCGCCATGACGATGAAATCGAGAAAAACCGGTAGATCCTTGATGACTAACCGCTGACGATGCTTGCGACGCTCTGTCAGCCATAGGCTCGGGTACAACCAGCCCAGTACGGCGCCGAGAACCAGCGTCATCGCAAATAACGAAGCACTCTGCTTATGGAGCATCGCCAGGATCAGCCAGAAAAATGCAACAACAATCCCCGCTCCGACGACCCGCAAACCATAGAGTTGCTCCGGATTCAGCACGAAATCCTGCCCAGCGGTTTGCAGCGTGTGGTGCGCCTTTTCCAATTTATCCGGTGATAATCTGGGCGCCAGAACAAAGGTGGCGGCATTCACCAACGGCCATATCAGACGCAACCCCAGCGGCAGCGGATCCTGATAGTTTCGATCCGCCTCCGGCACATCGCGCAGGAAACCTGTCAATGCCCAGAACAGCATCCCGACCGAACCGGCGATAAGCACACCGACCAGAATAATGATGAGATTCGTATTCATATGTCGATGGTCACGATCTTGAGGCTCATCCGATAGCCGAGATATTCCATCACGACGGCCACGGCGATGATCCCCCAGCCCAATGGGGTGTGATAAAGGTCGTGCATGGTGTCGGGATAGGCGAGCGTGAGAAAAGTGAGTAACCCGACCGGCATCAATGCCATGACGATCCCCTGAAGACGACCTTGCGCAGTCAGTGACTTGACCTTGCCTTCCATGATCAGACGACGACGGAGCGTACTCGCGAGCGATGTCAGGCTTTCTGCCAAGTTGCCGCCAACTTCACGGGAAATATTCACGGCAGAGACAAACAAGGTAACGTCCTGAACAGGCACACGGTCGTTAAAATGCAGCAAGGCATCTTCCAGCTTCACCCCCATGCGCTGCTCGCGGAGCACCAGCGCGAATTCCTGCGCCAATGGCGGGTCGGTATCACGCGCCAGGCTTTCGAGTGCTGCGGTAAAACCGAGCCCCGCCCGCATGCTGCCAGACACCATCATCAAGCCATCGGGCAGTTGTTGCTGGATCTTGTCGATCCGGCGTTGCTTCAACCATGCGTAGAATTTTTTCGGAAAAATCGCGATGACTACGATGGCGATCACGACCAGAAGCGGATTGTCGGTAGTCAGCCACAACAACAGCGGCACCGCGAGCAATGCCACAAGATTTACCCGCCAGAGATGAGCCGCATCCAGAAAAAGAAACATGTCGGCCAGGCTGTAACTGGCCTGCTCAGTAAACTGTTGCTTATATTTTCCCCAGAAGATCACCCCGTTTCGCACCAGCACAAAGCCCAACAGGGTGATGCTGAAGAAAATGACAAAGATGAGGGGCAAAAGCGCAGAAGTCATGCTACGGCCTGCTCTTTGAGTGTGAAGATGGACAGATCAACCGACACACCGCGTTCCGCCAACTCCTCGTAGAACTCGGGGACTGCGCCCGTCGCCGAGAAACTTCCCCTGACTTTGCCCCCTGCACCACCCTGCTCTCGCCCACGGAAGACAAAAATATCTTGAGTCTGAATCGTTCCACTTTCGAGCCCCGTCACCTCACAAATATGCGTGATTTTTCGTGACCCACAAGGAAACCGGCGCTGATGAATAATCAGATCAATGGCCGATGCAATCTGTTCTCGCACGACGGAAATGGGCAAATCCATACTCGACATCAGAACCATGACTTCAAGACGGGAAAGTGCATCGCGAGGGGTGTTGGCATGAGCGGTCGTCAGCGATCCTTCGTGGCCGGTATTCATGGCCTGAAGCATATCCAGCGCCTCTCCGCCCCGGCATTCACCCACTACGATTCGATCCGGGCGCATACGCAGGCTGTTGCGAACCAAATCACGGATGGCTATTTGCCCTTTGCCTTCAAGATTGGCGGGGCGCGCTTCCATCGAAACCAGATTGGGCTGCGTCAGTTTCAGTTCCGCCGCATCTTCAATCGTAACGATACGCTCATGATCGGGAATGAAATTGGACAGGATATTGAGCAGGGTCGTTTTACCTGAACCCGTACCCCCCGTAACGACAATGTTCTTTTTTTCCCGCACGGCGACTTCGATGAATTCAAGCATTTCGGCATTGCAGGAGCCAAAATCTAATAGATCCTGCCCCGTCATCTTTCGCTTGCTGAATTTACGAATACTCAGGCTCGGCCCGCGGAGCGCCACGGGCGGAATCACGGCATTAACCCGGGAGCCGTCCAACAGTCGGGCATCGACCATCGGTGAGCTTTCATCGATACGACGCCCCAGTGGTGCAACGATCCGCTCGATGACGGAAAGCACAGCTTTGTCGCTTGTGAAAATCACCGGCGAGCGCTCGATACGCCCGGCCCGTTCCACAAAGATTTCATCGGCCCTATTGACCATGATTTCGGTCACGCTGTCATCAGAAATCAGATCTTCCAGCGGCCCTAGCCCAATGGCTTCGTCCAACACCTCTTTTGCCAAACGGGAACGATCAATACTGGCAGGAAGATCAGAGAATTCGCGCTGGATGATTTCGTCAATCAAAGCGCCTGTCTTCGCGCGCAACTCGTCATCGCTCATGCCATGCACATCAACCCGCCGAAGATCCATCTGTTTGACCAGCGCAGAATGCACGCGTTGCCGCCATAACAGCATGTCCGTGTTTTGACTCAGGATCGACGCCGCAGCGTGTGCGGCACGGGCATTGTCAGCTTCTGCTTCGGCGGACACAGGTTGCGGCACCATGACATGAGAATGGCTAACCGCGGCTGGCTCGGGCCCGGAGGCCGACTCAGTAGCCACCCGCAATCGATAATCCCCGATGAGCACCGTGTCGTCTCTGTGCAATGGACCGTGCCTGTCTTTGACACGATCACCGTTCACCGATACGGGCGCACGGCCACTCAACACCTCGATATGAACCCCATCGTGCGCCGCACGAATCAGCGCATGCTCGCGCGCGATATTCCAACCCTGAAGCATGATCAGGTTGTCTTCGCCACGCCCGATGCCACAACTATCATTCAGACAACGCACCTGTCTTGGGTCGCGTTTGGATGTTTCCACCGTTACAACGAACATATTTCCTCTCCTTGGATCAGTTCAGGATGTCGCTCCCGACTGTTTTACGGAATTCATCGGCCAGCTTGTTGCTCTTGCTGATTAACGCCTTATTCAAAGGCGCATCCGGAGTGACAAGATAGGGCGTGACAAAGATCACAAGATCACTGCGTTTCGATTTGAAATCGCGCGAACGAAACAACTCGCCAAGCACGGGGATTTGACCCAACCCGGGCACCTTATCGATTGTTTTTGATGCCGAAGAGTCAACCAACCCCGAAATCACGATGGTCTGACCTTCGTGAACATTGACTTCTGTGCTGGCTTTGCGAGTCAGGAATCCTGGGTACCCCTGCACGGTCACACTGGGATCGATGTGACTGATTTCCGCTTTGATCGTCGTCGAAATATCTCCCGTACTACTGACGACGGGCTCGATGTGAAGCTTGATTCCATAAGGTTTGTACTCAACCGATGTCTGCCCCAAACCTTGTGCAATGGGTATGGGCACCTCCCCGCCGACAAGGAAATCAGCCGTTCCGCCGCTCCGTGCCGCCAGCTGCGGTGTAGCAAGCTCCCAGGCGTTGCCCGTCTGCATCATCAAATTGATTTTCGAAGTGATAGACGTCACCAAACCAAAGAAGGCTGGCGTACCTGACAAGGACAATGGCAAATTGACAGCCCCATTCGCACCGATACCGCCGAAGCTACTGGGTGTCATGCGATACAGTGAATTCGAAGCAAAGTCATGGGCCAGCGCTCCGCCAGGGCCATCGATCACGGAATCCCACTTAATACCGATCTGATGCAGGGCGCTTTTGTCGAATTCCATGATGCGCACTTTCATCATGACCATCGGTTTCATCTGCACCGCATTGGCCTGTGTGAAATCAAGAACCTGAGGGTAAACCTTTTTAATCGCGGCAATCTGGGCAACATCCTCCTGAGTCAGGTTGACCCCACTTAACACAACGTTTCCACCAACTGTATTAACAGATACGGCTTTGCTCGCTTTCAGCAGTGTGCGAACTAGCTCCGCCACCTGATCGGTATTGCCCGACACGATATGCAAATCAATGCTGCGACGACTGCCATCCCGCATCCATAGCTGCAATGAGGTATCGCCCGCTTGATTGGCAATAATCACCATTTGCCGACGTCCGAGAACGCGTACCTCAACCAGCTTGCCATTGCCAACGGCGACACGAAGAAGCGAACCCGGTGCCGACCTCACCAAAGCTTGCCCTGCATACATCGTGACCGCATCAGGCAACGCGGGCGCATCAGCAGAAAAAACGGGTACGGAAAACAGCCACAACGCCAACAACCAGCGTGTATACCTATTGCGTCTGGCGACCAAATTGCACATTAATAATCCTCTCGATTCCATGAGTTACTGCCTTCCACCGATAATGAATTGGACGCCGCCACCATGTGCACGAGGACCCGCGCCCAAAAGGTCGGATGCTGTCAACAACCCCAGGTTTGGTGGAAATTTGGTGTCGGGCGAACGCAGCATGACGAGCAGTTGACCCATCTTTTTAGCGATGCCGATTCGTTGCGCATTCTTAGGAGTCAACTCCAGCGTGAGATTGGAGTAGCCTTGGTTTCCTTCTGTGCCGTCGCTTCTAACCCCTTTGGCGTGCTTCCCGGTAGCGAGCACTAGAACATCGCTAAGGAGTGGGCGAATATCGTCCTTACTGTTTTTGGACAAGAGCAGAAGAATGTCGATGTGATCACCCGGCACAATCAAACCAGAAATCGAATTGGTTTCACTGACATCAATGGTGTAGGCGACACGGTCTGGCTTGATGATGTCGGAAAAGTGATTCGCGATCGGTTCCATCGCCATCGCGGATATGGGCGCGCCTTGGGCCAATGGAGTCGTCAACATCTGTCCCAAGTGACTTTCGTAGTCATCCGGGGTCAGTGCATCAGCGGGGACATAGGCCACAGGAATATCCCGTGTAGCCAGATCTTTTGCTGACAACACGTCACCCACTTTAAGGTTATGCACAGGCACAACCACCGTGCGCATCTTTTGCGGCGCGGCCGTATGAGTTCTCGTGGCAACCTGCTGGTTGATGTATTTCACAGCCAAAACGCTGGCTAAACCACCGAGCAAAACGGCTACAGCAACATACAAAAAGTTGCGATTTACTTTAGGCATCTACAAATCCCTTTGATCAGGCTCAAGGAGCCGACAGAACAAACACAAAACTCTGATAAGCCTGCCCAAGAGCAAGCGCCAATTGGTGCATGACATTCGGGCCGGCAACGAGCAACAAAACGAACAAGAAGGCGATGATGATGTACTCAACCAACGCCGCACCATGTTGACAGCTAGACGGCGCGCCATATTTCGGGTAACGATGCTTCAATCCATGTGAGCGCATGCGTTACCTACGGATTCTGAATAGTCATGACTATTTGTGACCGAACATTCTTTTGCGGTTCAATGACCAAGTTCATTTTTTGATCACCTCGCTGGAAGTCCAGCACGCAACCGGACGAGGTACAGCTATCATTCAATGGTTTCCAGCCCTCGCCTTCGAGACGCTCGCGATAGAAGCTAACATTTTGTTGCGTAGACAGTTTATTCTTCAACGCAATCATCCGAGTTGGGATGGGATCATCCGGATAGCGGATGTCGTTAAAGACTTTGGAATCCATCGGGGTCGGTATGCCCTTGCCCGGCACGAAGTGCTCGGGGGCCGAAGCAACATCAACCACACCAATATTTCCTCTGCTTCCAGAACCTGATGCGCTGACCTGAATCGTCATGAAGTAATCACCTTCTCGATGACCAATCACCTGTTCATTACCCATCTGGTTGACGACAACTTGCTCCCGCCAGACTTTGCGATAAAACGCCAGAATCGCCTCGGGTGACTGCTGCGATTTGAAAACCTGCGCACGCATATCGAGGCCGTTGAAAATGATTCGATGAGCAACATCCTGAGTGGTGGTTTCTGGCGGAACAGGTGGCGATGGCCAGGAAAACAACCCCGCCATAGCCACCAGAGGAAGCCATAAGAGAATGCTGCCCCCAACACCCCGTAACCCAAAGAACGCTTCACACCTTTGAACAAGCATCCTATTTCACCAACTTGTCGACGGGGACAACATCCGGAGCGGTTCGGCCCATTTCAAAGTGATCCATATTGGGTGTGAGCAAATCGTTAATTAATGGAATGCTCCCGAGCAGCTTAGCGGCCCCGTTAATCACGGAACTCAAGCTACCCAACCACGTGGAGGGCACCATTGGCTGGATAACCGCCCTTACCGTTCGATTGGCATAGGCGCCGCCTGCAGATTGCCCATTCAGGGTTTCGCCTCCACCAGCCGCATCCCAAGTGTCTGCTAAGAGGACGGTCTTAGCAGAAATGTCCATTCGTTTATTGACCAAGCCGCCCAGAAACTGCAAGGGAGAACCGTCAGTGCTCAGAATCTTTTGGGTATTCGCATGAACTTCAGCGGTAACCAGACCCTGCCGATTTGGAGGCAAGGTATCAGAAAGCGCATTGCCGAGCATGCTTATGGCTTGATCCAGGTAGCTGGGCGATGCTTGCTGCTGATAGACCTTTAGGGTCAGGTCAGAGGGATTCAGTAGTGGGCGCCCTGCAAATGTGGTCAACATGGGATCAGGGAAGCCAGCAGGAGCAGATCCTCCGCTGAGTAATGCTGAGTCTGCATCCGCAAACTGATGTTGGCGTAGTTGTGTTTCTTCGGTCGTTTTGCTCGGAATGACGGCAGTTGCAAGGGCGGGATCGACCGTAGCGGCCCAAGCGGCTTCTCGAACGGCATTCTGGGTTTGCAATTTGATGTGAATAAATTGCCCTAACAACATCACACCCATGGCAAGTGGCACTAGAACCGTTAAAGAAATTGCCATCTCAACCAGACTTTGCCCCCGCTGCTTATGGCGGTTGCTCCCGGTTTGAGGAGGTGCTGATTTTGTGCGGTAATTCATGCCAGAGTTATTCTGTGGCTGTCGTGCAAGTCAATCGGCCGTCAAGGGTTAACTCGTCGTTATTTGATCCTCGCTTACGCAGCAACACATGGGTGAAGGTGATTGTTTTGGTGTTTGATACGGTCGATGCATCCAATCCAGGAATCGTGCCGGATGCCTTGGCAGAGAAATAGAAATCCTGTTGACTCTTGCCACTGGGAACGAATCCAAGACGCTGCTGCGTACCGTCATCATTGACGCTAAATAAGGCAATATTCGGTCCATCAGATTTACCGATGGCAGAAAAATAACCAAGACCTACCAGATGCCCAGATCTCAGAGTGCAGTTAATGGCGTTAAATGTCGCCGTACCAGTTAAAACGCCGGTGTAATGCAATTCATTACCTGCAGGCCGTTGATTATCTGCACTGACGACGCCCAGTCCCGATGCAGCAAAAAGAAAAAACATGCCTGCTGTTTTAATGGTACTTAAAAATAAATTTGATTTGGTATATTTATTCATCTCGCAGTCACCTCGTCATGGATTCGATTTTTTGGATAAAATTTTATTAATATTTTGCATACTTTGATTGGCATCAATATTGCAATATATCTTTCCACTTAAATAAGTTATGTGCCGCACACCATCCTCACCAATGCTTGTCATCATTACTTTATCCAAAGTGATTTCGAAGTTTTTATTCTCTTCTTTATGCCAAATAATTGCCGGGTGGTTCGCAGGAATGTCGTAGGTAAAAGTCGTGAGCGGCTGCTGGTGATATTGATCGGGCACGAACTCAAACCCTCTGCCAGCAATCAGAGTGAATCTCGGTCCAAATAGTCTGCCATCACGAACCAAGGGCAAGTCAGGCGCATAAACGTAGAGTGCTTTGGGATCATTGTTCATGTCATAGCAAGCAACTTTCTCAAACTGAACCGTGCCATTAACGACTCCTTGATAATGCAGCACACTCGTGGGTGTTTTTTCAGCCCAAGCACAGTGCGAGGCAAAGACAAAGGCAGACAAAATGATTATCTTGTCGACTGACTTCTTCAAAAAAACCGCATCAATAAAACTTCTTTTCGAGTTCATAAATTACTTTCCATTGTGCCTATTTAAATTTAGTCACGTGTATTTAATCCTTATTCATGTTGTGGGTGCAGGCCAACGTTCCATTTAAGTTAACTTTAATCTGAATTGGAAGAGAGTCTCCCTCGTACTTAGTGCAAGAGACCTGAACATCCTTGAATGTCAAAGACCAGTTATTACCGACATGATGCCAGAAAACCCCCTGGCTATTCTTAGCTCTGCCGCAAAGCCCCAATCCCTTAGAGGAGAACATAATTTTATAATCGCTCGTTTCAAACCCAAGTGTCGCAACTTCTCTTTTTCGATTTGATCGATCCGAAGGCGCGGTGAAGGTCCCAATATCTTCACCTATAGGTGTGCAATCAGCGCTGCCAAATGATAACTTTCCGTTACTGGCACCAGAAATTAGCAATTCGCCTGACGCCGCATAAGCCTGGTTCACTGCCATGATCACCCCCACAAGAACAGCGACATGCAAAGCACGATATAAGAATCCATGTTTTTCATGGATGAATCTGCCGAGTTTTTTTTGGTGTATGGATATTTTTTTCATCAATAGTCCTTGTTGGAATAAGGTGGTAGCTGATAACAATGCAATTTCACGGCGAACAAACGCCGACCACGCCATAGGTGGCCGCAACCGCCAATTGAGTCGTGCAAGGTGTTTCCACGAGGCGCACCTGCCAGTACGGGCTGAACAGACTGCCTGTCTCTCGATGCGAATCGACAAGATTCGGAAACAAAGTTTGCGAGCGACTGAAATACACCTGAGCAGATGAAAGCGCGGTCATCTTGTCGTGTACGGTTTTATCGGCAATATCAAAATCCGGCGGGCCTCCGATACCGGGCACATGGCTGCTGGTGCGGACGGTGCTCATGGACTCTTCAACGAGCACCGTAAATAAGGGGCCGACATCTAAATTATTCACCCCGTTAGCGGAGGCGCTCTTGCCATTCAGGTAGGGAACGGTGGCCTTGTCACTTTTGATATCGTTGTAGTCGGGAAGGCCGACGGTGGCTCCCGAAATAACGGATAAAGATGGTTTGATCCAAGGGGTGCCGTTTTCTGCGGGATCGGAAAGTACCTTATTGCCCGCATCCCCATTTTGCAGAGCGCCACTGTAGGCAGGGTAACTCCCGGGGCCTGCGTATTCCTGCGGTCTCCACGTGTATGGGCCCTTCCAACCATTATCCTGACGAGCCAAACCACTAAAACCGTTGCTAGGCGTTTGATCCACGCCCGCCGCACCACCCCAGGCCATTGGCACATTGACGTGGCAGGTTGTTGGATGAGAGGACCATCCGCCCGACCAACAGGGAAACCAGACATGCAAGTTCAGTGTATCCAGACCAACCCAATTGCGATAATTAACAAGGTCGGTACCGCCCTTCTTATCCATCGATAATCCTATGCTGGCCAATCCGCTACCCGCGCCGAAACCGACATGACCATCACGCACTCGTGAAAAAGGATCACGGGCTTCCATAACTACATTGGCAAAGCGATCCGCCTCTGCGGACTGACTTCCATCCGTAGGAATCACATATCGAGCAACATAACCATTCGCACTCCGTGCACTCTGTGCCAACAATGCCAAGCCCATTGCAGGAATATCCACCCGAGGATTATTCAACCGCGCGATCCGACGAGCCAAATTGGCAATATCTGCAGATTGCACAGGGCTGGCAATCAAATGCGAAGCTTTAGAATAGGCTCCATCAAGGTTTGCAATAACGGCTGATGCAATATTTAAAACCTCTTGCTCTATATCTCGCCCCTGAACTAAAGCATCCTTAACGTTACCAAGAATGTTTGCGGCTTGTTGCAGAACAGCACCAAGCTCAGCACCGACGACTGATATATCAGCGACAATCGCCACTTTTTGTATGGCATTCTTGAGATGATCTGTCGCACTAATGGCAAAATTGGTCCACGAATACCAGCTGACCATTTGAGCCATGGCGACCTGATTCGCGACGGTCGCTCGATTCATGTACGAGATCATGTTAAGCGCGCGCGCCTGTTGTACTGCCGCACTGTAGGCAGCGGCGTCAGCCGTGTTAACCAACTGCATTTTTTTGCTTACCGCCTGGCCGGAATTGAACAGCACGATTACCCCGACCACCAGCACGACCAGTGTAATCAGTGCAAGAATAAGAGCCTGCCCGCTGAGCCGGGAAGGCAAGGACATTTTTTTCCGTCGGAGCTTCAATGCAATTCCCTGCACCTGACACCTCTTAGATGATGCAAGCATCAGAGCAACAGCCTGATGAGACCGGGAAGAAGCAGAGAGAGCATTAGCGGCGCAAGTACCGCTGAGGCACCCACCCACATTTTTTCCGGATCTAGGCCATTGCTGTTACTGCGAGTTGTCGTAACTGTTGAGGGATTTTTGCTTATGTTCCGAGCGAGCTTGACCAGCAGCTGATTTGGCAGTCTGGATATCAGAAGTGGCGGACTGACCTGACAACTCCTCCGCCATACCACCAATTTGCGAGCGGGCCGTTTGCCCGAAGTACATGACGGCACCGATAGCGGCGATTGCGATTAGAGCGGTGATTATGATGTACTCGGTCATTCCTTGACCTCGTTGACGAGCGCGGGTGTTGTTGCGGCGAGTGTTTAGCGTTTTGTTCATAGCTACCTCCAAGTTGTAAAGTTCTGAAACAACCCAAAATCCATATCGACAAATCCAAACCTGTTTGATCCGCGGGAGTGGACATGGAATTCAGGAGGGCCATTTATCCAATAAATATACGGGCACTCACCTAGGAGCACCCATACAACGACCCTTTTTTATTTGTAATGCAATCATGTAAAATAAGTCAACAAAAGTTTATCCTGATAAACTAATTAGCCCTTGAATATACCTGCGTGGTTGTGGGTGAGTTCAGGCATTTTCTTCTGGAAATGTGATCGAGCCGCGAACTCACTTGGGTATGGAGGGTGTAACCTCGGATGAAAGCCAACGAACTAGGTTGTTGTTGACTTGATACACTCTGTCAAAACAGAACCACGTGTTCCATCCATTAAAAGGAATCTGATCGCCCAATGACTGTGACGACGTTCACCGCACACTAATTCTTTCACTAAGTTATGGATGACTTAAATCATGATCTACCGCACCGCGATCAAATTTGCTTTTTTTCTTTGCCTTTCAGTGACGTCCACGTCTGTATTTGCCGCCAAGGATGCGGTCGGTTGCAAGGACAACCCGATCGTGTCCAGATTCCAGGGAGCGACCTTACTGGCCTGCCAACAGAAGAACTACGATGAGTCGGCATTGCCGCTCGGGATATGGAAAGATAATCAACCAACACCCAGTAAAGTCATGACGGCCAGCGGAAAGTCGGCGTGGTACTTCTATAGCATCCCCCAAAGCGTCAGTGGCATGGAGGTGTTTCGCAATTACGAATCGGCGCTGACCAAAGCCGGATTCAGTATTCCGTTCCAATGCTCGGGCACACAGCAATGTGGCTGGGAGTTGGCCAATCAGGGGCTACAACCACTCCATGGCTTCGCCGGGCATATTGGCACTTCAAATTATGCGATCGGCGCTGCAGGCATGGACGGCGTTTTTCATGAGTTGACGGCACACCTTCAACGTCCGCAAGGCAATGTTGACCTTATGCTTATGGTGATCGACCGCGACTCGGCGCAAGGTCTGCAAGCACCCGCGGTTTACCTGAAACTGATTGAAGGCCAACCGATGAAGACCGGCGAGGTGACGGTAACAGCTAAGGCCATCAGTAACGGACTTGCCCAGAATGGCCATATTGCCCTTTATGGCATTCATTTCGCGACTGATAGCGCGGCGCTGGAGGCGAGCTCTGACAAGGAACTAGGCGAGATGGCTAAAATGCTGAAGCAAGAACCTTCGGCGCATGTATATATCGTGGGGCATACCGATGATACAGGCGCGTTGCCCCATAATCTGAAGCTTTCCCGGGATCGAGCTGACGCGGTGGTTAAAGCTCTGATTACCCGGTACGGTATTTCGTCGAACCGGTTGGTTGCCGAGGGCGTCGCTTCTTTTGCGCCCGTTGCCAGTAACGCATCGGATCAGGGTCGCGCGCTCAATCGACGAGTTGAGATAGTTCTGCAATAGACTTGTGGGCACCTCTTTCTGTCTCGACCCGAGCCAGTGCCGCCGGTCATTTTCACCTATAATTGCGCCTGTTTTATTCGTTTCTAGCAAGCAGGAACCCATGACAACGACGCTGGTTATCGCCACCCACAATTTGGGCAAACTCCGAGAATTCGAAGCCATGCGGCTTAGCCTCATGCCCCGCTTCTCTGCCTTGGCCAATATTGAATTTGTACCGCTGACCGATTGGGCGGGTGAGCCGCCTGAGGAAGATGGGGATACGTTTTTCGAAAATGCCCTGATTAAAGCGCGCTCGGCCGCGGCGCTGACCGGGCTGCCTGCCATTGCCGATGACTCAGGGCTTGAAGTCGTTGGACTCGATGGCGCACCGGGTATTTATTCGGCGCGTTACGCGGGGCCGGATGCGGACGATGCCGAGAATAATCAACGACTTTTACAGGAACTGGCGAAGCGTCCGCAAGCCGATCGCTCTGCGCGTTTTGTCAGCACGCTCGCCATGGTACGAACGGCAGATGACTCCGCACCCCTATTGGCCGAAGGCTTCTGGCACGGTCAAATTGTGGATACACCCCGCGGCGCGACCGGATTTGGCTATGACCCCCTGTTCTACGTGCCCGATCGCAATTGCACGGCGGCGGAGCTCCCTGCCAGCATCAAAAATCGCATCAGCCACCGTGCTCAAGCGCTGATTGAATTGATGCGTCAGTTAAGCAATATGCGTTTCTAATGCAACTGCTGCAATTCACCGAAAATCCGCCGCTTGCGCTTTATGTTCACTTGCCTTGGTGCGTGGAAAAATGCCCTTATTGCGACTTCAACTCGCATGGACTCAAGGGGAAAACCCTGCCTGAACGTGACTACATCGATGCGCTGCTTCGCGATGTGGAGCGCGAGCTACCGCTGATTTGGGGGCGGCCGATCGAAACGATCTTCATTGGTGGCGGCACGCCGAGTTTGTTCCACCCGGAAGCGATTGATCGCTTGATGTGCGGTTTGCGTGCCTTGCTCGATTTGCGGTTTTGCTGTGAAGTGACGTTTGAGGTCAATCCGGGCACCGAAATGGCTGGACATCTGGCCGATTACCGCGCTATCGGCATCACGCGGGTTTCCATCGGGGTGCAAAGCTTTAACGAACGGCATTTGAAGAAACTCGGGCGCATCCATGATGCCAAGGCCGCTTTCCGTGCCATCGAAGCCGCCCATGATGCCGGACTCAATAGTTTTAATATCGATCTGATGCATGGCCTGCCAGAACAATCGGCAGAGGAAGCATTAGCAGATCTACACACCGCCATCAGCCTGAACCCGCCGCATCTGTCTTGGTACCAGCTCACGCTGGAACCAAACACGCCGTTTGCAGCCCACCCGCCCGTTCTGCCCGATGACGAGACCATGGATCGAATGCAAGCGCAGGGTTTGGCCGCTTTGCATGAAGCGGGGTTGATTCAATATGAAGTGTCGGCCTACGCGCAAGACAACCATCAATGCCAGCACAACCGCAACTACTGGGAATTTGGCGATTATCTTGGCATCGGCGCGGGCGCGCACGGCAAGATAACGCTGGCAGCCGAAAACCGCATCGAACGCCGGGAGCGCCTGCGCCATCCGAATGAGTACCTGACCAAGGCGGGCACGGAACAGGCCATCACCGCCCACAGCATTCCAACCGATGAGCTGCCGTTTGAATTCATGCTCAATGCCCTGCGCCTGACCGATGGCTTTGAGGTGCCGCTGTTTACAGCGCGAACGGGAATGCCGATCAAAGTGATTAGCGACGTGCTCCATCAGCTAGAAAAAGAAGAGCTGATTCGCTGGGATATTACCCGCATCGCACCGACGCTGCGCGGTACACGTTATTTGAACGACCTACTGCTGCGTTTCCTGCCGGACTAACTAATCGACGATAAGGGCTTACTCGACCTTGAGTTTCTCCTTGGGGCGTGCCCAGCCGCCCTTCATGATCTGGCGGGATCGTGCCACGGCGAGGTGGCCTGGTGGCACATCCTGAGTGATGGTCGAACCCGCGCCGACGGTGGCCTCATCGCCCAAGCTAACCGGGGCGACCAGCTGGCTACTGGAGCCAACGAACACTCGATCCCCGATGACCGTTTGGTGCTTATTGGCCCCATCGTAATTACAGGTGATGGTGCCCGCACCGATATTGCAGTCCGCACCCATCACGGTGTCACCGATGTACGAGAGGTGATTGACTTTAGATCGGGCGCCAATACGGCTCGCTTTGACTTCAACGAAGTTACCGATCTTGCTATGTTCAGCCAAATCGCTACCGGGCCGAAGTCGTGCATAGGGGCCGACTTCCACACCTTCACCCAAAGTGGCCCCCTCCAGATGACTGAAGGCACGAACGCGAACGCCATCGCCTAACGTGACATGACGCAATACACAATTGGGTTCGATGACGACGTTATCGCCCATCCGCACATGCCCTTCGAACACGACATTGACGTCGATCTGGCAGTCCATCCCACAAATCACCTCGCCCCGGAAATCGATCCGCGCTGGATCGACAATTGTCGTCCCCGACAGAGCCAGTGTCTGCGCCTGACGAAGCTGCCAGGCGCGTTCCATTTGGGCAAGCGCCCAACGGTCATTCACACCCGCGACCCGCAACGGATCGGGGGCAAGATGGGTGGCGATGGATTTGCCGTCTTCTTCTGCCATTTGCACGATATCCGTCAGATAGAGCTCGCCCTGTGCGTTGTGTGGCTTAAGTTTCGGCAACCACGCACGCAAAGAGCCTAACCTCGCAACCAGCATGCCGGTATTGATCTCGGTGATTTTCTTTTCGTCTGAGCTGGCATCGCGTTCTTCACGGATGGCGATCATGCGATGTTCGTGATCGCGGATGATTCGACCGTAGCCACTGGGATCGTCCAACCGTGTGGTCAAAACCGCGAGATCGGCGGAGTGGGCGGAACCCAGAAGAGATGAAAGCACGTTGGCATCGAGTAAGGGGACATCACCGTACAGCACCAAAACTCGGTCACCAGATTGACCTTGAATAACCGCAACTGCGCAGGCCACTGCATGCCCCGTTCCGCGCTGCTCTCTTTGTTCTACCCAAGAAACGCCCGGGCGTGGGCAGTGCTGGCGAATGTGTTCTGCGCCATAGCCGATTACGACATGTAAGGAAGCAGGATCTAATGATTCGGCCACATCGAGCACACGATCCAGCATCGACCGACCGGCCAAAGGATGCAGAACCTTGGGCTTGGCCGACCGCATTCGTGTGCCCTTTCCAGCGGCAAGAACAACGATGTGCAGGGATTGAGTGGACATAAACACCTCTACGAAAGGGAAGCGAAAAAAAAGGAGCCAAGACGAATGTCAGGGCTCCTTTATCAAATTGCGAATTATTTACGTGGTTTGCGCACGATATTCACAATGAGCATTTGGTCTTTAATGACGTCCGCCGCCCATGCCTCGCATGGAACGCACCCATTTGAGTCGCTCTTCAGCTTCGATCATGACCGATTGAGCAGACGTAAAGTCCAGTTGGCCGCGTTGCTCATAGTCCGCGATCATGGCGGATTCCTCAGACAATTTCGCTTCGAGTTCAGCCGCATCGATACCCTGTGCATCCGCTTCTGTCAGTGCCCAGTCCGCAATGATGCTGACCACCATCGGTTGTACTTCGAGCACACCGAAGCCGACAAAATAGCGCACAACCGTACCATCAGGCTGGTGAACACGAACCTCGCCCGGACGAAGAATGGACAACGTCTGCGTATGCATGGGTGTAACACCCATCTCGCCCGCTTCAGTCGGGATGGACACAAACGTGGCCTCGCCGCTGAAAATAGGCTTCTCCATACTCACGATGTCAACACGAATGGTCATAGCCATATCGTCTCCTCCAATTATGCTTTGGCGGCGAGTTTCGCAGCTTTTTCGACCGCTTCGTCAATCGTGCCGACCATGTAGAACGCCTGCTCTGGCAGGTGATCGTACTCGCCAGCAACGATGCCTTGGAACGCGCGAATTGTTTCTTTCAGTGAAACATAACGGCCCGGCGCGCCTGTGAATACCTCGGCCACGAAGAACGGCTGAGACATGAAACGCTGAATCTTACGTGCACGGGATACCGTGGCTTTATCGTCGTCAGACAATTCGTCCATACCGAGAATCGCAATGATGTCTTTGAGCTCTTTGTAGCGCTGCAGGGTCTTCTGTACCGAACGGGCCACGCTGTAGTGGGTATCGCCAACAACTTGCGGGTCCAGCTGACGGCTGGTGGAATCCAGTGGGTCAATCGCCGGGTAAATACCCAGAGAAGCGATATCACGCGACAGAACAACTGTGGCATCCAAGTGAGCGAAGGTGGTCGCAGGCGATGGGTCGGTCAAGTCATCCGCAGGAACGTAAACGGCCTGAACGGAGGTGATTGAACCAGTCTTGGTAGACGTAATCCGCTCTTGCAGAACACCCATCTCTTCGGCCAGCGTCGGCTGGTAACCTACCGCGGAAGGCATACGGCCCAACAAAGCGGATACTTCGGTACCGGCCAGAGTGTAACGGTAGATGTTATCGATAAACATCAGTACGTCACGGCCTTCGTCACGGAAGAACTCGGCCATGGTCAAGCCGGTCAGTGCCACGCGCAGACGGTTTCCTGGCGGCTCGTTCATCTGGCCATACACCAGAGCAACCTTGTCCAGAACGCCACCATCCTTCATCTCGTGGTAGAAGTCGTTGCCTTCACGGGTACGCTCACCCACACCGGCGAACACGGAATAACCACTGTGCTCGACAGCGATGTTACGGATCAGTTCCATCATGTTGACGGTCTTGCCGACACCGGCGCCACCGAACAGACCAACTTTACCGCCCTTCGCGAAGGGGCAAAGCAAGTCGATAACTTTGATACCGGTTTCCAGCAGTTCGGTGCTGTTCGCCTGCTCATCAAATGTTGGCGGCTTGCGGTGAATAGACCACTTCTCGTCACAGGCTACATCGCCTGCGTTGTCAATTGGGTGACCCAGAACGTCCATGATCCGGCCGAGTGTGCCCTTGCCCACAGGAACCTGAATCGGTGAACCGGTGTTGACAGCGGTCATGCCGCGCTTCAAACCGTCGGATGAGCCCATGGCAATACCACGAACAACACCGTCGCCGATTTGCTGCTGCACTTCGACGATCAAACCGGTTTGTTCGATCTTGATGGCGTCATAGACCTTGGGAACCGCATCGCGCGGAAACTCGACATCGATGACGGCACCGATGATTTCGACAATTTTTCCAGAACTCATGTCTGTACCCTCAAATATAAAAATGGCTTTCCGTTGCGCGGTTAAACCGCCGCTGCACCGGATACGATTTCCGAAATCTCTTGCGTAATCGCGGCTTGACGGGCCTTGTTATAGACCAGCTTCAATGACTTGATCATATCGCCGGCATTGTCCGTCGCGTTCTTCATGGCAATTCGACGCGCAGCCATTTCGCAGGCTACGTTTTCGATTGCACTGGCCACGATTTGCCCTGAGATATATCGCTTCAATACGGCAGCAAGAACGGCGTGGGAGTCTGGTTCATACAGATAGTCCCAGTGGTGCTTGAGTTCATCTGACTCTTGGTAAACCAAGGGTGCAATCTGCTCAACCATCGGACGCTGTACCATCGAATTCACGAAGGAATTGCGCGCCAACTCGATCCGGTCAACCTGACCCTGCTCAAATGCTTCCATGGCGGCGTTGATAACACCACGCATTTTCGCATAGCTGGGTTTGTCACCCATGTGCACAACCGAAGCGCGCACATTGCCACCGTAACGTTTGAAGAACGCTCGGCCTTTGGTGCCAACCGGAATGACATCCACTTCAATACCATTCTTCTGGTATTCCTTGATTTTAAGGAGCACCTGCTTAAGAAGATTGACGTTCAGACCGCCGCACAGACCACGATCGGTTGTGACAACAATCATCAGTACGCGCTTCACTTCGCGCTCGACCATCAGCGGATGGCGGTACTCAGGATGGGCGTTGGTGATGTGACCCACCACCTCAAGAAACTTCTCGGCATAGGGCCGGGTCGCTTCCATCGCTTCCTGTGCGCGCCGCATTTTAGATGCGGCAACCATTTCCATCGCCTTAGTGATCTTGCGCGTGTTCTGCACGCTCTTAATCTTGGTGCGAATCTCTTTGCCTACGGCCATGACAGCGCCCCCTGATTAATAAACGCCCTTCGCCTTGAAGGTTTCGATCACTTGCTTCAATTGAGCAGCAATTTCATCGTTGAAGGCACCGTTGTCACCAATTTTCTCGGCCAAATCTTTGGCATTGGCACCAGCGTAGTCGTGCAGGGCGGTTTCGAAATCGTTAATCTTTTCAACCGCGATATCGTCCAGGTAGCCTTCGTTAGCAGCGGTCAAGGAAAGCGCCATCTCAGTGACGGACAACGGCTTGAACTGCTTCTGCTTCATCAACTCGGTCACGCGCTTACCGCGTTCGAGCTGCTTGCGGGTAACTTCATCAAGATCTGATGCAAACTGCGAGAACGCCGCCAATTCACGATACTGCGCCAAGTCGGTACGAATACCACCGGCCAGCTTCTTGATCGCCTTGGTTTGCGCTGCACCACCTACCCGCGATACAGAAATACCTGGGTTGATCGCAGGACGAATGCCTGAGTTGAACAGATCGGTTTCCAAGAAGATCTGACCATCGGTGATAGAGATCACGTTGGTCGGTACGAACGCGGAAACGTCACCACCTTGGGTTTCGATGATCGGCAGCGCGGTCAATGAACCGGTCTGGCCGGTCACTTCACCCTTGGTGAACTCGGCAACATAGTCGGCATTCACGCGGGATGCGCGCTCCAGCAGACGAGAATGCAGATAGAACACGTCGCCAGGATAGGCTTCACGACCTGGTGGACGACGCAGCAGCAGGGAAATCTGACGATAAGCCCAGGCTTGCTTGGTGAGATCGTCATAAACGATCAGTGAATCCATACCGCGGTCACGGAAGTATTCGCCCATGGTGCAACCGGCGTAGGCTGCCAGATACTGCATGGCCGCAGGATCAGATGCGGTTGCAGCAACGACGATGGTGTATTCCAGCGCGCCGTATTCTTCCAGCTTACGAACAACGTTCGCAATAGAAGAGGCTTTCTGGCCAATCGCCACGTAAACGCAGAATACGCCTTTGCCTTTCTGGTTGATGATGGTGTCGATCGCAACGGCCGTTTTACCGGTCTGGCGGTCACCGATGATCAACTCACGCTGACCACGACCGATGGGAACCATGGCGTCTAGCGCCTTGATACCGGTCAACAATGGCTGATCAACGCTTTGACGTTCAATAACGCCTGGTGCGATTTTTTCGATTGGTGCGGTGATCTTCGCGTTGATATCACCTTTACCATCGATGGGCTGGCCCAGTGTGTTCACCACACGGCCGAGCAGTTCTTTACCTACCGGCACTTCGAGAATGCGTTGGGTGCATTTGACCTGATCGCCTTCACGCAGGTGGTCGTAACCACCCAGAACGATGGCGCCAACGGAATCGCGCTCAAGGTTCATGGCAACGGCAAAGCCGCCGCCGGGCAATTCGATCATTTCACCAAGCATCACGTCGTTGAGACCGTGAATTCGCAGAATACCGTCGCTGACAGAAACGATGGTGCCTACAGTTTGCGCATCCGCACTTTGATCAAAGTTCTCAATGCGTTGCTTAATCAGACTACTAATTTCAGAGGGATTGATCATGTGATCTCCTTAGCGACTCAGCTGAGTGGCAAGTTTTTGGATACCGCCGCGCATGGAACCGTCAATCACCAGATCGCCCGCACGAATAATCGCACCCGCAATCAGCGAGTCGTCCGTTTCGGTTATCAGGTCAATCGTACGATTCAATCGCTTGTTGAGCGCCGATTTAATGTTGTTGATTTCGCTTTCGGTCAGGGGATAAGCAGATACGACGGTCGCCGTCATCCGCTGCTCGGCCTGGGCACGCAGCAGCTCAAACTGATCTGCGATCTCCGGTAGGATCGCCAGCCGACCATTTTCGCCCAACAAGCGCACCATGTTGACAGCCTGTGGTTCCAACTCACTGGATACAACAGACAGAAAGCTATTGGTTCGCACTTCGGAAGGGCGGGAAATGTCAGCAAGAAAACGATCCATGTCCGGGTTCTTAACGACCTGCGCCAGAAACGCGAGACTCTTAGACCATACATTAGCTACTGCGGGTGTCGAGCAAAGCTCATGAATGGCCTTTGCATAGGATTGCGCCACTTGGATATTTTCGGACATACGATTACCTCTATATCCTTAAATGTGCGCAATCAGATCAGCCAAAGCCACTTCGTGATCCTTGTTTGTCACTTCACGCTTCAGAATGCGTTCTGCACCGGTAACTGCAATAGCAGACACCTGCGTGCGCAGCACTTCTTTAGCGCGATTCACTTCGCGATCAATCTCAGCCGATGCCTGAGCCACGATGCGCTCAGCTTCTGCTTTCGCATTGACGCGAGCATCTTCAAGAATCTGATTGGCGCGCGAGTTGGCCTGAGCCACGATATCGTTCGCTTTTTCTTTTGTTTCGCGCAGCATTTCCGCTGAACGCTCTTGCGCCAGTTTCAGCTCATGCTTGCCACGCTCGGAGGCGGAAAGACCGTCGGCAATCTTCTGGCGACGCGCTTCCATCAATGCGGAGAGCGGCGTCCAGAGGTATTTGCTGACCAGCCAAACCAGCACCACGAAGGCGATAATTTGAGCAACCAGTGTGATATTAATGTTCACAGCATAACCTCGATTGTTGCAGTTTCATGGTTTGGGCCCTCAGCCAAACGGCCAGGGCAAGCCCCGGCCATGTAGATCCGGCCCGGACGAATTACATTGCACCAATCGCAGCTTTCAGCGCACCAACGAAGGGGTTGGCGAACAGGAACCACATGGCGAAGGCCAGAATGATGAACGGGAATGATTCCATCAGGCCCGCGAAGATGAACATGTTGGTCATCAATTGAGGACGCATTTCAGGCTGACGTGCGATGCCTTCCAGAGTTTTGGAGCAGATCAAGCCCCAGCCAATTGCAGAACCCAAACCGGCCGCAGCCAGAATCACACCAACGCCTACTGCTGTGTAGGCATAAATTGTCGCGAGCATATCAGGGGTCATTTACATTCTCCTCAGTCGAACAGTTAAAAAACGAAACAGAAAACAGAAATTAGTGCGAATCCGCGTCAATGTGTGCCATGCCCAGATACACGATGGTCAACACCATGAAGATAAAGGCTTGCAACGATATCACGAGGATGTGGAAGATCAACCAAGCCAGATCAAGCACCACTTGCAACGGGAACCAGATCAGCAGGCTGGCGCTTACGGTCGCGCCCAGTGTCAGCAGGGCAATCAGCATGAACACCAACTCACCGGCAAACATGTTGCCAAAGAGTCGCAGACCCAGACTGATTGGCTTGGCCAGTTCTTCGATCAGTGTCATGACAATGTTGACAGGGATGAAGAACTTGCCGAAAGGGTGGAACAGGAACATCTTGATGTAGCCGCCAAACCCTTTCACTTTCAGGTTGTAGTAAACCGTAAGCATGAACACTACAAGCGCCATGGCCAGGGGCGTGTTCAGATCCGTGGTGGGAACGACTTTGAGGTAGTTCACGCCCAGACCGTGCGCAATGGCGGGAATAAGATCGATCGGGATCAAGTCCATGAAGTTCATGAGCCAGACCCAGATCAGGATAGTCAGCGCCAGTGGAGCGATCAGCGCAGGTGCCTTACCGCCAAATGAATCCTTGACCTGATTGTCTACGAACTCCAGAACGCCTTCGACCGCATTCTGAAAGCGACCGGGCGTTTCTGTACGCAGGTTTTGCCCAATTTTCATGGCGACAAAGAGAATCAGACCACCCAACAGGAAACTGAAGATCAGGGTATCGATATTCAGTTGCCAGAACCCTTGACCCACCGATAAGTTGGTTAAGTGATGCTGGATATACTCAACCGAGCCGCCGCCGGTATTTTCTGTAGCCACACGAGTCTCCTCAATCCAAGTTTAAATCTATTTTTAGTGTCAATCCGTCTTGCTCATGGGGCGGCCGGAATCGCGTCCGCGAGAGGCCAACACACCCACAATCATCACGCCGACAAAGCCCGCTACCGTATACAGGGCTGATAACTTCAACCCGCCCAGCGCGATGCCGAATAATACGAGAACCAGAACGAATCGAACCACCGCACCGACATACATCACATTCATGCTGGTCTGCGGTGATTCAACCGCCAGTTCACTTGCCTTGCGCATGGTATACCCCAGCACAAGCATCAGGGTGATGGCGATTACTGCACCGCCAACGACCCCCGAAAAAGCCCCCGGCCCGGCATACCAGAAGGCCAAACTGGCTGATATTGCGGCCACAAGGAATTGGGCGATCAGTACCGTTCGACCACGTCGGGCAATGCCGTCAGACATCACGGTCATGTGCGCCTGCCTGCATGAGCCGATGCGCGTTGCGCATACCGCCAATAAAACCCAGAAGGCCGCCCAGCAACATGGCTATGGGCGCCATGTCGAGCCAGCGATCAACAAGAAACCCGAGCAGCAGGCCTGCGATAACGGTTGAGGCAAATACATTGCCTGCGCCAACATTCATCAGGCCACGCAGCCGAATGGCAAAATAACCTTCCTGCTTCGTGCTTTCGGGCTTAGCCCCTTGTTTTTGATCGGCCATGACGCTTCTCTGTTTCCGACGGCCAAAATTTGGTGGCTAGTGTACCGGCATATTCAAGCGTCAACAACTGTTGGCAAGGCTACCTGAATACAGGTTGTTGAATTCACCCTGCCCTCAACCCTGCTCTTGCAACAGTCGATCAAGGATGCGACTCAATTGGCCCGGTTGGTCGAATCGAAGCTTAAGCCGACCACCGCCGCGCGTATTCAGCACCAGATCGACCTGGACACCCAAAGCATCCGAAATCTGGCGAAGCAATAATGCTGTATCCGGGTCAGCGGGCTGTGGCGCGGTTGGACTCAAAGCCGACTCATTCAACTTGCGCACCATGCCTTCGACCTGTCGAACCGTCAGCGCCTTGGCTACGATCTTTTCCGCCAGCAACGGCTGTTGCGCCATCGGCAAGCCAGCCAACGCCCGCGCATGACCAGCATCCAGTTGCTTGTTCTGCAGGAGTTGCCGTACCGGTTCGGCCAGATCGAGCAAACGCAGGGCATTGGACACGACCGGGCGCGAAATACCGAGAATATCGGCGACCCGCTGGTGCGTCATCTCAAATTCCTTGATCAGTCGCCGCATGGCTTCGGCCTGTTCGATGGGATCGAGATCTTCGCGTTGAAGATTTTCTATCAGGGCGAGTGCGGCCGCCTGATGATCATCGATATCCCGAACAATGGCAGGGATTTGCTGCAATCCGGCCAATTGCGCGGCACGCCATCGTCGTTCACCGGCGATCAGTTCATATTCGCCGGAACGACGACGCAGTACCACCGGCTGAATGAGCCCTTGCGCCCGGATTGAATCGGCGAGACTGCGCAACGCATCCTCATCGAAATGCGTGCGCGGCTGAAACGGACTGGGGTGTATCAACTCCAGGGCCACGTCGCGCAGTTGCGCGCCGGGATCGTCCTTCGCCTCACTCGAACGCAGCAAAGCGTCCAGCCCCCTGCCCAATCCTTTCTTTTTGACTGTCATCTGATGCTATCCATTCTCGAATCCGTTGATATTGAGACTAGTGCCCGGCTCGCTGTTCGGCCCGTGCGACCAATTCATGCGCGAGATCAGTGTACGCCTGGGCGCCTGCCGAGCCGCGGTCATAATACAAGGCGGGCAGGCCATGGCTGGGCGCTTCCGCCAAGCGCACATTGCGCGGAATAAGTGTGCGGAACAACTGGTCGCCAAAATGAGCCTGCAACTGTTCGGAAACCTGCTGCGCCAACAGATTGCGCGCGTCATACAGTGTACGGAGCACACCTGCCACGCCCAGAGCAGGCTGCAAGGCCATTCGCACCTGTTCGATCGTTTCCAGCAGCGAACTCAGCCCCTCTAGCGCAAAGTATTCGCACTGAACCGGAATGAGCACATCGTCGGATGCCACAAGGGCGTTGATGGTCAGGGTGTTGAGGGCGGGTGGGCAGTCGATCAGCACGAAATCGTAGTTTGTCAGCAAGGGCGCTAATGCACGCCGGAGTTTCATTTCGCGCCCGATCCGGCTGACAAGCTGGAATTCCGCACCCGCCAGCTCGATATTGGCTGGCAACAAATCAAATCCCGCGGGCTCGCTTCTGATAATGACGTCGGAGATGGATGCCTCATCCAGCAAAACATCGGCCATGGTATGAGCAAGAACGGATTTATCCTGCCCTGCGCTGACGGTGGCATTGCCTTGCGGGTCCAGGTCGATCATGAGCACGCGCTGCCCGATGGATTGCAGGGCGGCCGCCAGATTGACCGCGGTGGTGGTCTTGCCCACGCCGCCTTTCTGATTGGTGATGGCGAGCGTCCAGCTCATAATTGCGCCTCTCGTTGATAGATCAGTAAATGACGCGCCGCATCCAGCGAGGGAACAGACAGCGGGATGGTTTCCCGACAGATAAAACCATCCGCAACGGCTTGCTGCTCGCGCTCATCAAGACGCCCTTTCATCGCAAGCCACTCGCCGCCGGGACGCACGAGATGACAGGTCAGGCGCAAAAAATCTGCCGTGGATGCGAACGCACGCGATATGGCTTGATCGAACGATGAAGCGGGTACTTCCTCGACCCGTGAACGCAGCACGGTTACATTTTCGATTGCCAGCTCACGCACGGCCGCTTCAGCGAATCGGGTCATTTTCAAGTTTGAGTCAATAAGCGTTACGGCCAAGGATTCATCGGCCAGCGCCAGCAGGATACCCGGAATACCGGGGCCGCTACCAACATCGACCAAATGTCCTGCCGACCTTATCCACGGGCGCACGGCCAATGCATCCAGTACATGACGCACACGCATGTCTTCAAGGTTACGCACGGCTGTCAGGTTGTAGGTTCGATTCCACTTGGCCAGCAAATGGATATAAGCCGAGATACGCTGCGCACTGCGAAGGGCTATATCTTGCCCCATCGCCTGTACGCCCTGCTCGATGTGCTCGGCATAGCGCATGACCCTATCGTTCATGACCATATCGTTATTGGGCGACAATGCAATCAAGCCGATGCCGCCAGCAGGCTTCGACGCTTGAGATGAACCTGCAACAAAGAGATGGCCGCCGGCGTGACGCCGGGAATGCGTCCGGCCTGACCCAAAGTGCTCGGCCGATGTGTTTCAAGCTTGCTGCGCACTTCATTGGAAAGACCGTAAATCTGGCTGTAATCGAGATCGTCCGGCAAAACCTGCGTTTCCTGCTTCACCGAACGGCTCACCTCGTCCTTCTGTCGGTCAACGTATCCTGCGTATTTTGCTTCGATTTCGATCTGCTCGGTCACCGCAGCGGGCAACGGCGACTCGGGCGCCAAACTCGGCACCTGGGCCAACTGCTGGTAATCCATTTCCGGACGACGTAATAAATCGAGCGCATTGACGCCACGACTGATGACACCGGGCAAGCGGGATACATCGGGGTGGTCGGGATGCACCCAGAGCGCACCAAGACGCGCCTGCTCGCGTGCGATGGCTTCCATTTTTTCGTTGAACGCCCGCCAGCGCGCTTCATCCACCAGACCCAGCGCATGGCCGATCGGCGTCAGACGTTGATCGGCATTGTCCTCGCGCAGCATCAGGCGATATTCGGCCCGACTGGTGAACATACGGTAGGGCTCGAGCGTACCTTGCGTGATCAGATCGTCGATCATGACCCCGGCATAGGCTTCGTCACGTCGTAATGTCAACGGTTCGCGTCCCAGCACGCGTGCCGCCGCGTTGGCACCAGCCATCAAACCCTGGGCACCGGCTTCTTCGTAACCGGTCGTACCATTGATTTGTCCGGCAAAGAACAGCCCTTCGATCGCGCGGGTTTCCAGCGTGGGTTTCAGGCCGCGGGGGTCGAAAAAGTCATATTCGATGGCATAGCCGGGTCGGGTAATGACCGCGCGCTCGAAGCCACGAATCGAACGAACGTAATCCAGTTGAATATCAAACGGCAGGCTGGTTGAAATCCCGTTCGGATAGATTTCGTTCGTGGTCAGGCCTTCCGGCTCGACGAACACCTGATGAGAATCCTTATCGGCAAAACGGTGGATTTTATCCTCGATAGATGGGCAGTAACGCGGCCCCACCCCTTCGATCACTCCCGTGAACATGGGCGATCGGTCCAGACCGCCGCGGATAATTTCGTGCGTCCGCTCGTTGGTATGAGTAATGTAACAATTGACCTGCTGCGGATGATCCTTGACCGACCCCATGAACGAGAATACCGGCTCCGGCGTATCGCCGGGCTGGACCTGCATGACGGACAAATCAATCGAACGAATGTCGATGCGTGGCGGCGTACCCGTCTTGAGCCGACCCACACCCAGAGACAGCTCGCGCAGGCGATCGGCCAGCCGCTGCGCAGGTGGATCACCGGCACGACCGCCCTGGTAATTGTTCATGCCGATATGAATCTGTCCGGCCAGGAAGGTGCCCGCCGTCAGCACGACCGTCTTGCCGGTGAATTCGATACCGGCCTGAGTTCGAATACCCGTGACCCGCTCGCCGTCCAACAGCAGGTCATCGACTGCCTGCTGGAACAGCATGAGATTCGGTTGGTTTTCAAGCATCTGCCGGATGGCTGCCTTGTAGAGGATGCGGTCAGCCTGCGCACGGGTGGCACGCACGGCGGGGCCTTTGCGGGCATTGAGGGTGCGGAACTGAATCCCGCCTCGATCGGCCGCCAATGCCATCGCGCCGCCCAAGGCGTCGATTTCCCGCACCAGATGGCCCTTGCCAATGCCCCCGATAGCCGGATTGCAGCTCATTTGACCGAGCGTTTCGATGTTGTGACTGATCAGCAGCGTTTTCGCGCCCATGCGGGCAGCCGCCAGCGCCGCCTCCGTACCGGCATGGCCGCCGCCAACAACAATCACATCAAAGACTTCAGGGTATCGCACGATGCTCTCCGGAAAAACGAGCAGTAAAAAACATTGCTTACCGACTAACCAGTCGGCGTGGGCGGATTTTACGCGCAAGCGGGGCCAAAATCGAGAAAAACCCCATAATTCAAAAAAATAATTGTGGAAAAACAGTCTGATAGAGACCACCAGCACAGTCTCACCATCACCAAGTTTTATGCGCTCCACTGTTGAGCAGATCATCTCGGCAAGCCCCGAGGCCAGCGAACTACTTCTGCCGAGTGCTTTAACGAAGGTTCACTTTCGTGCAGAATGATCGGTCGGTCGGCGCGTCGCCTACCGACTCCAGCGTGGCTGGTAACAGCCCGAATGCACTACCTCGCCGAACCAGCGGGTTTACGCAGAATTCTCACGAATAGTTAATCATAATCAATCACTTGAAACGCACAGGTAAGAATGAACACACTGACCGAATCTCGAATTTTTTCTACGCTTGTCGCCCTCGGCGCGGCTTTAATCACGGCCCTGGCCATCACCCAAATCCAATCCGCCCAACTCATTGAATCCAATCTGCTGCGTTTTATCGCAACCGCCGCCATTATCTTCATCGTTATTCTTTTGAGCGGCCTGCTGCCGCGTAAATCTGTTTCAGTCACCGAAAAACGTGCCGAATCTGAACCCGCTCGCGAAGTCGGGCACGTCAAATGGTTCAACACCGACAAAGGCTTCGGTTTTATCGTACGCGAAAATGGCGAAGATCTGTTCGTCCACTTCCGCGCGGTCGGCGACGGCTCTACACTGCAACTCGTCGAAGGCCAGAAGGTCGAATACCACATCGGCCAAGGTCGCAAAGGGCCCCAGGCAGAGCAGGTCGTTATCCTGGATTAATTCGCTTCAAATGGCGGCACAACAGGCGGGAAGATGCGCTCGAATCATTTCGCACAGCAAATCCACCGCCGAGCCTCGTGCAAAACGAGCTCGGCTGGCCACGGCCACATCACGGTAAGGAACGGGCTTGGCAAACTCGAGATAGCGGATCAAATCACCTGCATTTCCACTTTGCGAGATATTGGATGAACACGGCAGGACGGTAATACCCGCACCGGATGCAACCATCATGCGCATGGTCTCCAGTGAGCCGCCCTCCAGCGTTTTCTGCAAGCGCCCCGTATTGGCAGGTTGCGAGCACTCAGGGCACATGCTCAATACCTGATCCCGAAAACAGTGCCCCTGGCCTAACAACAGCAAATCTTGCGCGGCCAGGGCTTCTGCCGAAACCACCTTCACCGAAGCCAAAGGATGATCACTGGGCACCGCAACGGTGAACGGCTCACGATACACCGGGCGGACATCCAGCTTCGATGCCAGAAAAGGCAACGACAACACCACGGCATCCAGCGCGCCCTGTTGTAATTGATAGACAAGATCATGAGTAAACCCTTCGACGATCTCGATCGGCATGCGCGGTGCGCGTTTATGCAATGCCGGAATCAACGAAGGCAACAGATAAGGCCCGATGGTGTAAATCAGCCCGATCCTCAAGGTGCCGACCAATGGATCCTTGGCGGCATCGGCAATCGCCTGAAGCTGCTCAACCTCCTGAAGTATCCGCGTGGCCTGCTCGATAATGGCTTCGCCGCGGGGCGTGATGCGCAATTCCGTGCGACTCGCCCGCTCGAAAATCTGCACATCCAAAGCCTCCTCAATACGTTTGACCCCGACACTCAAGGTGGGCTGACTCACAAAACAAGCCGCGGCGGCTCGTCCAAAATGGCGTTCACGCGCCACGGCCACCACGTATCTCAGTTCAGTTAAGGTCATGCGCGTTATCTCAAAAGTGGAAAAATGACGGAAACATTGAAAGAAATCGCAGTTAAAACTTGCAAAGCGACCTCAGCCCATGAACAATTATCGGCCATGGCGCATCCATGATCTATATTCGTGGGCATTCATTGACACCAAGGAGTATCACCGTGAGCGACAAAATCGCCTATGTTAACGACAGCAATTTTGACCAAGAAGTCCTGAAAAGTGACCTGCCGGTACTGGTAGATTACTGGGCGGAATGGTGCGGCCCCTGCCGAATGATCGCACCTATTCTCGATGAGATCGCCGATCAATACGATGGCAAAGTCAAGGTTGCCAAACTCAATATCGATGAAAATCCGGAAACACCTCGTCAACATGCCATTCGGGGCATCCCGACACTGATGCTGTTCAAAAACGGCAAAGTGGAAGGCACTAAAGTTGGCGCCGTTTCCAAATCGCAACTCACCGCGTTCATTGATGGCGCTCTGTAAGCACTCGTGATTCGAAGTGGTTTCGGCCCCGCCGGTTGGCATCGGGTCGAAACTGTGCAACAATCGATCAGTTATTTTCTGTTGCGATCAATTTCGCGTTTCTTCGGCGTATCCGCCAATTAAAACTCTTCCCCCCACTCAAGCTTTCCCAAGCTCACATTCATAGCTGAATCAATCTAAACCGATGAATCTCACCGAACTCAAAGCAAAGCCCGTTGCCGATCTTCTGGCCATGGCAGAATCTATGGGCATTGAAAACATTGCCCGCACCCGCAAACACGACGTGATCTTTGCGTTGCTCAAAGCCCACGCCAAATCGGGTGAATCCATCTTCGGCGACGGGGTACTTGAAATTCTGCCGGATGGCTTCGGATTCCTGCGTGGGGCAGACAGCTCTTATCTTGCGGGGCCTGCGGATGTTTACGTATCCCCCTCGCAAATCCGCCGATTCAACCTGCAAACCGGTGACACCATCGCCGGCACGGTTCGATCTCCGAAGGACGGCGAGCGCTATTTCGCGCTGTTGAAGATCGACACCATCAATTTCGAAGCACCCAACATGGCCAAGGGCAAGGTGCTGTTCGAAAACCTGACGCCACTGCATGCCAACCAGCGGATGCGAATGGAGCGCGGCAATGGCTCGACCGAAGATTTGACGGCGCGAATCATTGATATTGTCTCGCCCGTCGGCAAAGGCCAGCGTGGCTTGATTGTGGCGCCACCGAAAGCCGGTAAAACGATGTTGCTACAAAACATCGCCCAAAGCATCAGCGCCAATCATCCCGAGTGTGATCTGATCGTATTGCTGATTGACGAGCGCCCGGAAGAAGTCACCGAAATGCAGCGCACCGTGCGCGGCGAAGTCGTGGCTTCCACCTTCGATGAACCCGCCACGCGCCATGTGCAAGTCGCCGAAATGGTTATTGAAAAGGCCAAACGGCTGGTCGAGCATAAGCGGGATGTGATTATTTTGCTCGACTCCATCACCCGTCTGGCGCGTGCCTACAACACCGTTGTGCCGTCATCGGGCAAGGTGCTCACCGGCGGTGTGGATGCCAATGCCCTGCATCGCCCCAAACGCTTTTTCGGTGCGGCCCGAAATATCGAAGAAGGCGGCTCACTCACCATTCTGGCCACGGCGCTGATCGATACCGGCTCGAAGATGGATGAAGTCATCTACGAAGAATTCAAAGGCACCGGCAACATGGAGTTGCACCTCGATCGCCGCATAGCCGAGAAGCGCGTGTACCCCGCCATCAACATCAACCGTTCGGGCACGCGCCGCGAAGAGTTGCTGACCGATGCGGAAGAACTCCAAAAGATGTGGATTCTGCGCAAGTTCCTGCACCCGATGAGCGAACTCGAATCGATGGAGTTCCTGCTGGACAAGCTCCTGAAAACGAAGACCAACAACGAGTTCTACGACTCCATGCGGCGCGGGTAATCCGCTCACCTCGCATGAAAAAGCCCCGCCAGATTTGGTGGGGCTTTTTTTCACCTGTTTCAATGCCAGAGAATATTGCACCAAGGTAATACCGCTCGGGAGTGGCTCCAGATGCTGGGTGATATAAGCCTCAATCCCGACATGATCAGCATCACAAGCGGTGCCTGCAATGAACCGCTCGCCCAGTGGCGTGACGCACTTAACTTGATTAGGAATCCGCGTGGGCTCAGCCCACCGCTTTCTCTCGAGCCGCGGCACGCCAGCCGATGTCGTCTCGATAGAACCCACCGTCAAAATCAATCGTCTTGACACCCGCATAGGCAGCGGCTTGGGCATCACGCACTGTGTCGCCTAGAGCGGTCACACACAGCACGCGGCCCCCTGCCGTGACTATATTTGCCCCATCGCTGCGCGTACCAGCCTGGAACACCTTTACGTTGTTCGGTATGGCGTCCAAACCACGGATGACATCGCCGGTTCGCACGTCAGCGGGGTAACCATGCGCCGCAATGACCACGCCAATCGCCGTTTGCTGGTTCCACTGACACTGCACTTCATCCAGCGAACCTGCGATACCCGCTTGGAGCAGATCGACCAGATCACTGTCGAGCCGCATCATGATGGGCTGAGTTTCGGGATCACCGAAGCGACAGTTGAACTCCAGCACACTGGGCCGTCCCTCGTCATCGATCATCAGGCCGGCATACAGGAATCCGGTGTACGGAATGCCATCAAGAGCCATGCCCTTGACTGTCGGCTCGATGATGGTTTCCATCACTATATCGGCGATTTGTGGGGTGACGACCGGCGTCGGTGAGTAGGCCCCCATGCCACCGGTATTCGGGCCGGTGTCGCCACTATCGCGCGCCTTGTGATCCTGGCTGGTCGCCATCGGCAGGATATTCCCGCCATCGACCATCACGATGAAGCTCGCCTCCTCGCCGCTCAGAAAAGACTCGACCACGACCCGTGCGCCTGCTTCGCCAAATTGCCCGCCCAGCATATCGTTGATGGCCGCCTCGGCTTCCGCCACGCTCTGGGCGACGATCACGCCTTTACCGGCCGCCAGGCCATCGGCCTTGACCACAATCGGCGCACCATGTTCACGCACATAGTCAATGGCCGGTGCTGCTTCGGTAAACACGCGATACATTGCGGTGGGAATGCGATGACGCGCCAGAAAATCTTTGCTGAATGCCTTTGATCCTTCGAGCTGTGCTGCTTGTTTCGACGGCCCGAAAATCGGCAGACCGGCATCACGGAAGCTATCGACAATGCCCAGCACCAAGGGCGCTTCCGGCCCAACCACGGTCAGATCGATTTGTTCGCGACCGGCAAACGCAAGCAGCTCGGCAATATTGGTTGCCGCAATCGAGACATTTTCACACTTAGACTCGGTCGCTGTTCCGGGATTCCCGGGGGCGACAAATACCTTGGACACACGCGGTGACTGCGCCAATTTCCACGCCAAAGCATGTTCCCGACCGCCACCACCAATGACTAAAACTTTCATATGTGCCTCGATCTCCAATCTCAAACGCAATAATTGAACGACATTTTGCCACAGGCACAGGATAATCTTGCCCCATGATCGACATTGTTTTATTTGAACCGGAAATCCCGCCGAACACCGGCAACATCATCCGTCTGTGTGCCAACACGGGCGTGCGGCTGCATTTGGTCGAGCCATTGGGTTTTTCTATGGAAACCAAAGCGCTGCGGCGGGCGGGGCTTGATTATCACGAATTTGCCGAAGTTACGGTGCATTCAGATTGGGCCGCTCTTCGCTCGGTACTGGATGGCCGTCGTCTTTTTGCCATGACCACCAAAGGCAGCACTTCGTTTTATGCCGCTCGGTTTGAAGCGGGCGATGTGCTGGTTTTCGGGCCGGAAACCCGCGGCCTGCCGCCGCATATTCTGGCTGAATTCGATGCCGATAGCCGCTTGCGATTACCCATGAAACCCGACTCCCGCAGCTTGAATTTATCGAACACTGTCGCCATTGCCGTTTATGAAGTCTGGCGGCAACTCGATTTTGCCGGGGCGACGGAAACCGACCGGCCATGACTGCAAATTCCCTGGAGCTTAATCCTGTCGCGACGATTCAAAGTCCGTTCAAGAGCCGTTTCGGCATACCCCGGCAATCGGGATTGGTGCCCGATGCTATCGGCTGGATCGAGCCGCACGCACCCTGGCATCGCGCCGAGGCGTGGGCAGGCATTGAGCAATACACGCATCTTTGGCTGATCTGGCAGGTTCATGATCGTCCCCACCAGCCAGTATCCAGTGTGCGGCCGCCGCGATTGGGGGGCAATGCCCGACTCGGTGTCTTCGCCACGCGCTCGCCTGCACGGCCCAATCCCCTGGGGCTTTCCTTGGTGCGTTTGCTCGCGATGGAGCATCAGGCAGGCCAGGTGCGGATTCGTGTCGGCGGGTTGGATTTGCTTGACGGTACGCCGATCATCGATATCAAGCCGCATATCGCATTCACCGATTGCCCGCCCAATTCACACAGCGGATTTGCTCAGAATGAACCCGAGCGGTTGCGGGTGGATTGGTCCATGCTGCCGCATGACGAGGCACTCAGGCTTAACGATCACCAACGCTTGGTGATCACGCAAACCCTGTCGCTTGATCCACGACCGGCGTTCCATGACGATCCCGAGCGGGTTTATGGCTGCCCGTTATTTGAATTTGATGTGCAGTTTCGAGTTGAGAATGGCACGCTCTTCGTTCTGGGATTAAATCCTTTTCCTTGAGCCCACCATGTTCTAAACCTCCTGATGACGGGGTTCACGCGCCAGAATCTGGCTGACGGCCTCCCGCGCCAGAACCCCTTCGTAGAGCACCTGATACACCGCATGGACAATCGGCATATCCACTTGGTAACGCCCGGCAAGACGCTCGCCCTCGGCGGCCGCGCCGATGCCTTCGACCGCCTGGCCGATGGCTGCCACAGCTTCGTCACGGGTATATCCCTGCGCCAACTTGAGGCCGAATCGGCGATTGCGGGACTGATCATCGGTGCAAGTCAGCACCAAATCGCCCACGCCTGCCAACCCCATGAACGTCTCCGGTTTGGCGCCCGCTAACCCGCCAAGGCGCATCAACTCGGCTAATCCCCGGGTTATCAATGCCGCCCGCGCATTGGCACCAAAACCAAAACCATCGGCCACACCCGCCGCAATAGCCAGCACATTTTTCAGACCGCCGGCGATTTCGACGCCGATGACATCCTCGGTCGGGTAGGTGCGCAGTGTGTGGTTGCGTAGCGTGGCGGCAATGCATTCGGCAGCCTGAGGCTGCACGCTGGCCACGGTAATGGCTGAGGGTTTTGCGGTGGCTACTTCATGCGCGAAGGTCGGGCCGGATACCGCGACAAAAGGATGTTTGGGAAGGCAAGAGGCAACCATTTGACTGATTTGCCGCCCGGTTCCCTGCTCAAAGCCTTTGGATGCGTTTACAACGATGGCATCAACGGGAAAATGTGACGCATGGTCACTCAGAAAATCGGCCAGCACCTTGGTCGGCAAGGCCAACCAGACCTGCTCGGCCGCGTTTAACGTGAGCGGAAGATCAGCGGTGATCTTCAAGGATTCGGGAAAGGGGCAATCGGGCAGATAGCGGGCATTCACGCGATCTTGCTGGCTGCGCTCGGCCAACCCTGGATCGCGCGCCCACAGGCAGACATTGTGACCATTCCTGGCCAACACAATGCCCAGCGCGGTGCCCCAGGAACCTGCGCCCAGTACCGCGATTGATGCCTGAGCACTCATTGCGGAACCTTACTGCGGACGCCCCTGAACCTGTTCGAGTTGCTCCTGCACATGTTGCGAATACAGTTGATCAAAATTGACGGGTTGCAAAACAAGTTGCGGGAAGCCGCCTTTCATCACCAAATCGGAAACCGTTTCACGGATATAAGGCTGCAACAGGTTGGGGCAGTACGCACCCAGAATCTGTTGTGTATTTTCATCATCGAAACCGGCCACGGTAAAGATCCCGGCATACTGAACTTCGGCCAGGTAGATGGTTTCTTCGTTGTGCACAGCGGTGGCCGTGATGGTCAGCGCGGTTTCGAACACACCCTCACCCAGCTTGCGTGCGTTGTTGGCCACTTGAATGTTGACCTCTGGCGACCACTCTGTCGCCACGAAAATATCCGGCGCTTGCGGCGATTCGAACGACACGTCTTTCAGATAAATCTTCTGAATCGCAAATTGCTGCTCTACCGCACCTTCTTGCGTGGCGGCGTGATCGTTATTGGTCTGTTCGGCCATGGAAACAACTCCCTATGCATGAGAAAAATAAAACCGTTATACCCGGTTGCTATGCCAACCGGATGACAAATGAAATCTAGCAGCCTGTCGGACTTTAGGAATCTTAGCGAAAATCAAGCGGGCGAGGGCAGATGGATTTGCAGCCGATTTCCCTGAAGTCCGACAGGCTGCGTGGATTATCGAACGCCTTGTTGTTGCAGCCAGCTTTCTAATGCCTGCAACGGCATGGCACCGGACGTGCGGGCAACTTCCTGCCCACCCCGGAACAGGATTAAGGTCGGAATGCTGCGAATGCCAAACCGAGCCGCTGTTTGCGGCGCCTGTTCCGTTTCCAGTTTGCCGACCCGCAACTTGGTTTTCTGACGGCCAGCCAACTGCTCGAACACGGGCGCCATCATCTGGCAGGGACCGCACCATGTCGCCCAGAAATCGACCAAGACAGGTAAATCATTGCGGCCGATCTGGCGTGCGAAATTCTGATCGGTCAGGGTGATGGGCTGACCCGAAAACAGTTCAGCACCGCACTTGCCGCATTGACCACTGCCTTTACGCTCGCCAGGAATGCGATTCACCGCGTCACATTTAGGGCAAACAACGTGTATGGAAGAAGTTTCGCTCATCGCCTTACTCCGTCAATTCGGGATTACTCATGTACATCAGGTTGTACGTTGGGCTGAATGTGGGGGCGGGTGCGTTCTTTTTCCAGTAGGGCGGGCAATTTTCCTGAGCTGACGAGCGCGGACAAGTCATCATATCCGCCCACATGGGTCTGACCGATGAAGATTTGCGGCACGGTTTCGCGCCCGGATCGTTGCTCCATTTCTGCCCGACGGTCCGAATGGAAGTCCACAGAAATCGTCGAAAACTCAAGGCCTTGCTCTTTGAGGAGTCGTTTGGCGAAATGGCAGTAGGGGCAAAAGGCGCTGAGATAAACTTCGACGATGGGGACGTCTGACGAAGTGTCTGAGGAACTTCCTGTCTGCTCACTCACAAAAACAGAACCGATGCTATTTGCGGACAACGGGAAATTTTTCGGCCTTCCACGCCGTGATGCCCCCCGCAAGATGGGCCACTTGAGTAAAACCCGCCTTCACGAACATGTTGGCAGCTGACGCGGAGCGGTTGCCGGAGCGGCAATAAAGCAGAATTTGATCCGCCTTGTGCTTCTCGAATTCCGAGAGTTTGCTCGCTACCGTACCCAACGCGATATGGCGCGCGCCCTTGATATGTTCTCCGCGGAACTCGTCTGTTTCTCGCACGTCGATGAGCAACACGTTCTCCCGACCGATCAGACGGGCAAACTCGGCAGCGGTCATGTCGCGGAATTTTTTCATTCCCCGCGTCATTTCGTTACCCAAAAGCAAAACGATCAGCACCACAGCAGCCAGAGACAAGGCCCAGTGCCGCATCAGAAAGTCGATATATTCCTGCATCATTTACCCTTAAAACAGAATTCGAAGCGCGTAAAGCCATTCAAGGCCGGTTATTGTGCTCGGCGCACGCCCAACTTGGACAGAATCGAATCCATTGGACAAAAACGGGTAATGCCGCTCTGGAACAGGTTCAGGCCAACAAACGCGGTCAACCACAACCAGCTTGGCTTCGCGAGATCGACCTGGCCGGTAACATGCGCCAATATCAAGGTGAGCAGAATCATCAACCCTGCCATAATGCGGACGATACGATCAGTCGTCATATCAAAAACCTCAGGAGTCAGAAAACGCGCACCAAAGCCATCTGGCACGCGTTTACGTTATCAATTAAAGGGGCAAAACACTTCCTGCATCATGCTGATCAAACGGAGCGTGCGGGCATCGGATACCCGGTAGAAGACGCGGTTGGCATCTTTGCGGGAGGCCAGAATACCTTTGTCGCGAAGAATCGCCAGATGCTGGGAAATATTACTCTGGGTCGTGCCAACGGCATCAACGATTTCTTGCACATGCAGTTCGCGATCGCCCAGCACGCAAAGAATCTTAAGGCGCAAGGGGTGCGACATCGCCTTGAGCGAACGCGACGCCCGGTCGATATCTTCCGTCCGAGCCATCAAGCGTTCGGTGCCACACTCATTCATTTCAAGGATCATTCGCGGTTCCTGGCAAAAATAGTTACATTTTTCGATATGCTATCAGACTGGTGGCGCTTTGGAATTCAACGACCCCGTTATGGGGTGGCTCAAAGACTCGCCAACAACCTGTTATTGAAAGCATACTAACTATTTTCGATGCGTCTGTCGTGGAAAATTGGAAATTTAACGCCATTTTGAGCAACAACCCAAGCAATGCCTTATTTTTCCCGATTTAAATTACCAGCGCGTCACCGGAAAACAGACTCATTCCGGTTTAGCGCGCGCGCATTAAGTTACCCTGCCGCCCTGTTTTTCTGTGTGGCTTGCACACTCGGTCAAAACGCCCACGCAGATAGTCCAAGCGAGCTAAAGCAGGCCATTGACCAGCAAAAATCAGCCTTGAGCAAAACACGCGAGGCTCAGGATGAAATCAAAAGCCAGCTTAAGGCCACTCAGGCCAAACTGGATCAGACTGAAAAAGCACAAAAAGATATCGAAGATCATATTGAAGCAATCGAAGCGCAGCGATCCGATCTGGAGGATCGAACCGCGCAACTGGCCACCGACATAAAACATATCAAGTCACAAATTAACGACAGCCTGAGCGTGGCTTACCTGCTGGGTAATCAGGCGCCGATATCGACGCTTTTGTCCCATGATGATGCCTTATCCTCCGAACGTTACCTGTATTACATCAAAACGCTGGTTGCTCAATCGATCGGGCAATTAAACGCGCTTAAACAGACCGAGCAGGCTCAAGCGGAAAACAAAAAGGCCCTCGAAAACACACAAGCCGAGCTGAACCAAGCGGAAACGCAACTGGCCGCAGCCCTTGCGGCGCATCAGGCGCAATTGGCCGAGCAGAATAAACTGCTCCTAAAACTTAGCCAGCGCGCCGATACGCAATCCCAGCGACTGGCTGAACTGCTTGCGCAGAAAAAAGAACTGGACGCACGGATAGCTGCCCTGAACGCACAAGCAGCAAAGGATCGGGCAGAGCAGAATCGTCGCCGCAAGCAAGCCCATCAGCGCAAATTACCCCCCCAGCAGATGACACCGACATTCGTTCGGGCCAATCAAGCGCCCCGGATGAGGTCGCCCACGGCGGCATTCCGATTACCGGGCGCATTGTTCGCACCTATGGCGCCCCTATTGCCGAGGGCGATATGCGCTCACAAGGCATTCTGTTTTCTGCGCCCTCGGGCACGTCGGTTAGGGCCGTCGCGGCGGGCACGGTTGTCTTTGCAGACAGCATGAAAGGTTGGGGCAATCTGGTCATTCTTAGGCACGCCAACGGCTATCTGTCACTGTATGCCCACAACAGTGAACTCAAAGTCCGTACTGGCATGCGGGTAAAACAAGGCACCGTTCTGGGCCTGAGCGGCCAGGTTGAAGGGCGTGAAACCGGCATGTACTTTGAAGTGCGCAAGGGGAACGACACCATCAACCCTCTGCGCTGGGCACCGTACCGATCTCTAAAACACTAAGTTGCGCGATGGCAATGGCGACAAAATCGGTATCAGTCCGCCTGTTGGGCAAAAAGCTTGCTATGCTTTTGCAAGCTTGACGCGCGCCGTTGAACGTATGTCCTATTCAGCAGTCTCAGGCATGATTTTCAGTATGCACGGGAATGGATTCCGCGAACCATCACGTTTGATGTATCGCCTGTTTGTTTTTGTTTTGGAGTAAAAATTATTATGGCTCAGTGGTTACGTAAAACATCTGCCCTTGGCGTTGCCGCCGTTTTCGGGTTCTCTGTGGCGATTGCCGTTAACGCGCTTGCTGACAAGGATCAGGCCACTGATTCCAACATTCCGCTGAGCGAATTGCGCACATTCACCGATGTTTTAACACGCGTAAAAGCGGACTATGTCGACAATGTCACCGACAAGACCCTGATGGACAATGCCATTCGCGGCATGATCGATCGCCTCGACCCGCATTCGAATTATCTCGATAAGGCCGAGTTCAAGGATCTGCGGGAAACCACAACCGGCAAATTCGGTGGCTTGGGATTACAGGTCGGCATGAAGGACAAGGTGATCACCGTCATCTCGCCAATCGACGACACCCCGGCCCAAAAAGCTGGTATTAAGGCCGGCGACAGGATCGTCAAGATCAATGGTGAGTTCACCCAGGGTCTTGACCTTGAGAAAGCAGTAAAACAGATGCGCGGCGACCCGGGCACGAAAATCACGCTGACACTGGTTCGCGATGGCGTCGACAAACCGTTTGACGTCACACTTGAGCGCGCCATCATCAACGTCAAGTCGGTCAAGGCGCGCATGCTTGATCCGAACTTCGGCTATGTGCGCATCGCCCAATTCCAGTCCGACACGACAGAACAGTTGCATGATGCGCTCAATCAACTGATCAAGGACAACGACAACAAGCCACTCAAAGGCTTGGTACTTGATCTGCGCAACAATCCCGGCGGCGTGCTTCAGGCAGCAGTCGGCGTGGTGGATACCTTCGTCAACAAGGGTTTGATCGTATATACCAAGGGTCGTGTCGAAGATGCGCAGATGAGCTTCAAGGCGCATGAGGGCGACATGCTCAACGGCGCCCCCATCGTGGTGTTGGTGAACGGCGGCTCGGCGTCAGCATCGGAAATCGTTGCCGGTGCTCTGCAAGATGACAGCCGGGCATTGATTGCCGGTGAACGCACCTTCGGCAAGGGCTCGGTTCAGTCCATCATGCCATTGACCAATGGCGGGGCGCTGCGCCTGACCACGGCCCGCTACTTCACGCCCTCGGGCCGCTCAATTCAGGGCGAGGGCATCAAGCCGGACGTGGAAGTGCATCAGTTGAAAGTTACCGATATCGACAAGGTGTTCTCCATCAAGGAAGCTGATCTGGCCGGTCACATCAGCAACCCCACCAAGCCAGATCAAAAACCGGCTACCCAGCCGATCAAGCAAATGATCGACTCCGACGGTAAGCCGTTGGTAGAAACCGATTATCAGCTCTACGAGGCACTCAATCTACTCAAGGGCATGTCCATCGTGGCGCATCGAGATCGGGATTCCGCACAGTAAGTCCGGATTAATAACATTCAAACCGAATGGGAATTGTCTGACACATAATGTTTCTTGCTATTTATTTTCGGCCCGCCTAAAGGTAACTTAGGCGGGCCGTTTTTTTTGCCTCATTGCAGGGGCACATCCGTCCAATCCAAAGGGAGTAAAGAGATGTCAATTAAGGCTATGATCCTGTTGGCGCCGGGCTTTGAGGATCTCGAAGCGGTGACCATCATCGATATACTGCGCCGTGCGAAATTTCAGGTTGCGGTGATCAGCCTGCGGGAGGATGAAGTCACCGGGACCCGCGGAACCCGAATCGTTACCGATGGCAACCTCGCCTTGCTCGATAAACAGGCAGCGTTTGATCTCATCGTCATGCCAGGTGGACAACCCGGCTCAGACAACCTGGTGGCCGACCCGCGCGTGATCAATCTGCTCAAGACGCAGACTTCGGCTGGTCGCTTTGTGGCTGCGTTATGTGCCGCCCCAAAAGTATTGGCGAAGGCCGGTCTGATCAAGAATAAACGAATCACCCATTACCCAGGTGCGTTGACGGCGGCAGAACAGCAAGGCGCAACCGTCACCGAAAACCTGGTAGAAGTGGATGGCAAACTGATTACCGGCCGAAGCCCGGGTGCGGCCATGGACTTTGCCCTGATGCTGATCGAGCAATTGGGCGGCCACGAACTTCGCCAGACAATCGAGACTGATCTGGTGCGCTGATTGCTCGATCGGGACAATGCATGGATGAACAATACCGGACGATGATGCAATCATGGCCCGGTATTTTTTATGACGTCAACCTGTTGATTACCTGTTTTGCACAAACAAAAACACCCGCTTTCGCGGGTGTTTTTTATCTGTCCGAAAGGATCGGTATTAATTCAAGGCGAATTAAACCCGTTCACCATGCTGGTTGATATCCAGACCTTCGGCTTCTTCTTCTTCCGTAACCCGAATACCAATCGTGAATTTCAGTGCCATCAAGATGAGGAAGGTAACCACCGCATCATAGACAACAGTGAAGCCAACACCCTTGAGCTGAATCATGAACTGAGCCAGGATGCTGCCGTTGGCAGCGGCATTCAAACCGGCGCCACCGAAAGCGGCCGCAGAGAAGATACCGGTCAACAAGGCACCCACAATACCGCCTATCGCATGCACGCCGAAGGCATCGAGCGAGTCGTCATAACCCAGCATCCGCTTAAGGTAGACCGCGGCGAGGAACGGGATGATACCGGCTGCGATACCAATCACAAACGCACCGGTTGGGCCGACAAAACCCGAGGCGGGGGTGATGGCAACTAAGCCCGCAACCGCACCGGAGGCCATACCCAACAGAGTGGGTTTGCCGCGCATGATCCATTCGATCAACATCCATGCCATTGCAGCAACGGCTGTTGCAATCTGGGTAACGGCCATCGCCATGCCCGCAGTACCATCGGCAGCCAGTTCAGAACCGGCGTTGAAGCCAAACCAGCCCACCCACAGAAGGGCGGCACCGGCCATGGTATACACCAGGTTAACCGGCGGCATGGCCTCAGTGCCGTAGCCTTTGCGCTTGCCCAATACCAGTGCAGCGACCAGACCAGCGATACCGGCGTTGATGTGTACCACGGTACCACCGGCAAAATCCTGGATACCGTCTCCGGCAAGCCAGCCACCGCCCCAAACCATGTGCGCAATAGGTGAATACACCAACACGGACCAGAGGCCAAGGAAGATCAGCAATGCGGAGAACTTCATCCGTTCAACAACAGCACCGATGATCAGCGCAGGTGTAATGATGGCGAAGGTCATCTGGAAGGTCATAAAGACACTTTCCGGAATGGTGCCTTGGATGCTGTCATAACCCATGCCCTTGAGGAACAAGGCGCTGAAGTCACCCACATAGGCGCCGCTGCCTTTGAAGGCCAGCGAGTAACCCACCACTGCCCAGATCACGCTGATCATGGCCGTCGTGGCAAATGTGGCCGCTGCGACGGACAACAAGTTTTTACGACGAACCATACCGCCGTAGAACAGCGCTACGCCCGGAATGGTCATTAACAGAACCAGTGCCGTAGAGGTCAACATCCATGAGGTGTTGCCCGCATCCAGAACGGGTTTGGCATCTTCTGCCGAGGCGCCTGTTGACATCAGCAGGCCGATAATCGCCAGCATGCCCAGCCCGAAGCTAGGCTTGATTTTAAAATTACTCATGTTACCTGCTCCTTAAAGCGCTTCTGGGCCGGTTTCACCGGTGCGAATACGGATAGCCTCTTCAATGGTGGAGACAAAAATCTTGCCGTCACCAATCTTGCCGGTGCTCGCCGCTTTGGTAATGGCATCGATCACGGGCTCGACCGTTGCATCGTCCACGACCATTTCCAGTTTCACTTTAGGTAAAAAGTCGACCACATATTCCGCGCCGCGATAAAGCTCGGTATGCCCCTTTTGACGACCGAAGCCTTTGACTTCAGTCATCGTGATCCCCTTCACGCCGATGGTAGACAGTGCTTCGCGCACATCATCGAGCTTGAACGGTTTAATGATTGCTGTGACCAGTTTCATACAAACCTCTCAGATAATTGGCGCGGTATTAGAAGCTCTTGGTGACGCTCAGGACAGCAGTTGGGCCGCCAAGGAATTTCGTTGAGCCATCGCTCGCTGTCGCAGTATCAAATGATTCTTTTACATTCGAGTCGACATAGGCCAGGCTCACCGCCCAGTCTTGTGGCAAGGAGTAGGTGCCACCCAATGACCAATCGGTATAATTGTTATCACTGTTGCTTGTGCCGTCCATTTGCGAACCCTTAAACATTTGGTGACCCACGTGGGCGTCCAGCGTCAAACTATCGGTCAGCGGGTAATGCGCATCCAGCTGGATGTAGGATGTGCCCTTACTGTCGTACATGCCGTAGTATTTGGATGCATTAATGTTGTATTGAGCTGTCAACCATTTATAGGATGCCGCGATATGCAACTCGGTTGTATTGATACCAGAATTGCCTGTGGTTGTCGGGTAGTAGACATAGAGAATTCCTGCATCGAATCCAACGTCATCGTTCAGTGTGTAGTGATATCCGCCGTACCAATCGCTCTCCAGCCCGACCAATTTATCGTTGAACAGCGCATCATTGGAGATGCTTGATCCCCAGAAACCAGCGTAGAAGCCAGCCGGCAACCCCAGATTGAAGCTCACTTGTACTGCGGGCTTTTTGTAGGTTTGCGACATACCGCGGTAGCGATAGTCGCTCACCACTGCCGCAGTACCAGATACGCTCACTGCTGGTGCGTCAGCCGCATAAGTAGGCACAGCAAATACAGACAATGAAGCGACAACAGATGAAGCAATCAGCGTCTTTTTAAATTTATTCATGGATCCGATCCTCTAAAAGAGTGTGTTTGTGCGAGTTGCCTGCTAGCTTTAACAGGAACCATGCCAACTACATATCCATTTGTTTTTTATATATAAATCCATCTTGAGCAAATCACGGGCTCTTGCTTATGCACTTAATTAGTGCGGCAGCCGCAGTGCTTGGGCTTTAAAATAGTGCAACCGCTGTGGCCTTAAAACGACAATCCACGCCACGCGCATCGTGGTTTTTACAAATACGGGAACCTCGAACGGTTTTTAAAGGCGCCCGCATGCATCGAAAACAACACAAATGAACACCCGAACGAGAACCAAGAATTCGCAAGCACTGGGTTCAAACCGTTGTACTGTGCTGATAACGGTCAGTCAGTTTGTCGATCTGCTGACGTAGGTACGAGATTGCATTTCCGCCAGACGACTCAACACGCGCTTGAATTCGCCATCAAGCAAGTCGGCATGGTCAAAATGCGCTGTGGATGCGGCATCGGGGAAGATCAACTGAACGCCGCGATCGTAAAACTCGTCAACCAACCACATAAAGCGGCGTGCCTGGGCAAGCGAATGCTGATCGAACCGAGGCACGCCGGAAAGACAGATCGTGTGAAACCGATTGGCCAGTTCGATGTAGTCGGCCTTGCCGCGCGCGCCGGTACACAATTCGTGGAAATCGAACCAGACAGCACCATCGACCAGGCATCTTGCGGTAATGGCACGCCCTACTATTTCAAGCGATATCTTCTGATCAACATGGCCTTCTGCCATCGCCGTGAACGCTTCGGGTAGGGCCGAGATATCGGCAGATTGCGGGTCGAAGGCGAGACGGTAGTCCACGTCGCTATCGAATGGCACCATCGCCATACTCTGCTTGAGCAACGCGATGGTGGGAAGAAACTGCGCGCGTTGCAGGCCGTTGCGGTAGAGATCATCCGGGGACGTATTGGATGTGATAACCACTACGACGCCGTGATCGAACAGCCCTTGCATCAGCCCCCGAATCAGCATGGCATCGGTGATGTCGGCTATGTGGAATTCGTCCAGACACAACAACCGGACACCGCGCGCGATGTCCCGAGCGATCCGCAGCAAAGGGTTCTCGCACCCTTTTAGTTCAGTAAGCCGTGCGTGGACATCCGCCATAAAGCGATGGAAATGTATCCGCTGCTTCTGTGCCAGCGGCACGCAGGAGAAGAATGCGTTCATCACAAAGCTCTTGCCGCGCCCGACACCGCCGTGCAGATAAACCCCTTTGACGGGCGTGACTGCGGGGACGCTTCCCAGCAATCGACGCAACAACGGCACGGCAGGTAATGGAGATGATCGTTTTACGCACTGTTCATACGCGGTTTGCAGAACGGAACAGGCGTTCAATTGCGCAGCATCCAGCGAGAAACCACGCGTTTGCGCCTCGGCCTGCATGCACGAAGTCAGTTGATCGCTCGACATGAGCGGCCTCCGTTTGCGGCAGACGACTCACGGAAAATCGAAGCGCAGCATGGTGCGGGTGAGTGCATTGTCCCGTTCCTCTCTTAAGAGACAATACAGCCGCGTAACAATCGCTCGACGGTCGAATCCGTTACAGCAGTGGCGGTGATGCGCTGCCACAGCACCTGATCTTCCAGAGCGACGAGCCGCTCGAATTCCTGCCATTGTGGCGTAGCGAGCCGATCAATGTGTTCTTCCAGAAAACGGGCCAGCACCATATCGAGTTCGAGCATGCCGCGGCGGCAGTGCCAACGGATGCGACTGATGTCCTCCTCTGCAATCAGAGCGGTCATACCGTCCGCTTCACCAGCAATGATTTGATCTTGCCGATCGCCTGCGTGGGGTTGAGTTCTTTCGGGCAAACATCCACGCAGTTCATGATGCTGTGGCAGCGGAACAATCGGTAGGGGTCTTCCAGATCGTCCAAGCGTTCAGTGAGTGCCTGATCGCGGCTATCGGCGATGAACCGATACGCTTGCAGCAACCCGGCCGGGCCGACGAACTTATCCGGGTTCCACCAGAACGAGGGGCAGGCGGTGGTGCAACAGGCGCACAGAATGCACTCGTACAGGCCATCGAGCTTGGCTCGGTCTTCTGGCGATTGCAGGCGCTCGGTATCCTGACCGGGCTCGTCCTTATTGATGAGGTAGGGTTTGACGGATCGGTAGTGGTCGAGGAACTGGCTCATATCCACAACCAGATCGCGGATGACCGGCAAACCGGACAGCGGACGCAGCGTGATCGGCTGCTTCAGTTCGCTTAAGGGTGTAACGCACGCCAGACCATTTTTGCCGTTGATATTCATGCCATCCGAGCCACACACGCCCTCGCGACAGGAACAGCGCACGCTGAGCGTCTCATCCTGTTCCTTGATCATCAAGATGGCGTCGAGCAGCATATTGCCTTCCGGCTCGATATCCAGCTCGTAGTCCTGCATGTAGGGCTTAGCGTCGGTGTCGGGGTTGTAGCGGTAGATGGAAAAGCGCATGACGGAATCCTGCTAGTAAACGCGTGGCTTAGGTTGGAAGGCATCCACGGTCAGTGGCTGCTGGCGTACCGGCTTGTAATCGAGACGTTGGTCGGCGGCGAAATAGAGCGAGTGCTTCATCCATTCGGCGTCGTTGCGTTCGGGGAAATCGTCGCGGGCATGCGCGCCGCGGCTCTCCTTGCGCGCGGCCGCCGAGATCATCGTGGCCAGCGCTACCGCCATCAGGTTTTCAAGCTCCAGCGCCTCAATGCGCCCCGTGTTGAATACCTTGCTGTGATCGCGCAGCACCACATCGGGCAATTTTGCGGCAATTTCCTGCATTTTTCGGACACCATCCTGCAAGACGGCTTCTGTTCGGAACACGCCGCAATGCTGCTGCATCGTCGTGCGCATTTCTTCGCGCAACTGCGCCACGGTGGGGCCTTCGCCCTTTCGCTCCCAACGCGCCATCCGCGCCGAGATGCGTTCCAAGGAAGCCGACGGAACAGCACGTGCCGATGGGTTTTCACGGCAGTACGCAATCACATCGTTACCGGCGGCCCGACCGAACACGATCAGATCCAGCAGGGAATTACTGCCCAGACGATTGGCACCATGCACCGATACGCAGGCGCATTCGCCGATGGCGTAGAGGCCGGGAACCGCAGCCTGCGTGCCGTCAGCCGCTGGCTTCACCACGCGACCATGCAGGTCGGTCGGAATGCCGCCCATCATGTAATGCACGGTGGGTACGACGGGAATCGGATCTTTGGCCGGATCGACATGGGCGAATTTTTTCGCCAGCTCACTGATTCCCGGCAGACGCTGATGAATGACATCAGGTCCGAGGTGGTCGAGCTTGAGCAGCACGTGGTCGCCCTGTTCGCCGCAGCCTCGACCTTCGAAAATCTCTACCGCCATGGCGCGGGAAACAACATCCCGGCTGGCCAGATCCTTGGCATTGGGCGCGTAACGCTCCATAAAGCGCTCGCCGTGCTTGTTCACCAGATAACCGCCTTCGCCGCGCACCCCTTCGGTCACCAGCACGCCCGCACCATGAATCCCGGTGGGGTGAAATTGCCAGAACTCCATGTCTTCCAGCGGGATGCCTGCGCGCAGTGCCATCCCGAGGCCATCGCCCGTATTGATCAAGGCATTGGTGGTGGCCGAGAAAATCCGTCCCGCACCGCCGGTCGCGAGCAGGGTGGCGCGCGCCTCGATGAACACTGGTTCTCCGGATTCGATGCCCAAAGCCACCACGCCCAAGGCGTGACCCTGTTCGTCCATAACGAGATCAATTGCGAAGTATTCTTCAAAAAAATGGGTACGGGCGGCGATATTGCGCTGATACAACGTATGGAGCATGGCATGCCCGGTGCGATCGGCCACCGAGCAGGTTCGCACAGCAGGTGCGCCACCGTACTCTTGAGTCATGCCACCGAACGGGCGCTGATAGATCTTGCCGTTATCTAGGCGGTCGAACGGCATGCCGTAATGCTCCAGCTCAATCACCGCTTCGTTTGCGTTACGACACATGAATTCGATAGCGTCCTGATCGCCCAGATAATCCGAACCCTTGACCGTGTCGTACATGTGCCAGTGCCAGTTATCCGCACTCACATTGCCGAGACTGGCGGCAATGCCGCCCTGGGCCGAAACCGTATGCGAGCGGGTGGGATACACTTTGGAGACCACGGCTACCTTGATCCCCGATTCGGCAAGCTGCAAGGCCGCGCGCAGGCCCGCGCCGCCGCCACCGATGATTACCGCATCGAATGTTTTCTTTTCCATCGTCCTACCCAAGGTCATGGTTGTGTTCATGCAGGGCTCCATAAAATCTGCACGGCCCACGCGGTATAGGCCACCAGCGCCAGAATCACGAGTGCGTGCAGGCCGAGCCGGATCAACGTGGGATGAATGTAATCCATGAAAATATCCCGCATGCCCAACCAAGCGTGAACAAACAAGCTCAATAGAAAAATCAGGCTGAACAGGCGAACGGGCAGGCTATGGAACATCATTTGCCAGTCGGCGAAATTCGATACGGGATGCCACAACAGATACCCGGTGATGAACAGGGTATAAATGACCATAACGACGGCCGTGAGCCGCTGCACCAGCCAATCCTTGATGCCGTAGCGCGCGCCGCTGGGAACGCGGTTCACCATATCAGCACCCCGATCAGCAGCGTGAGCGCGATGCTGACGACGAGCACCAACTTTGCGGTGAATCGCGCCTGCGCCAGATGGACACCGATATCCAAGTCCAGCGCCAGATAACGCAACCCCATGCAGAAATGGTGCAGATAGGCCCAGACGACGACCAGCAATGCGAGTTTCGCCACGGGCGAGTGAAACCAGGATTGCACCTCGGCGAAGCCTTCGGCCGAACCGAGCGACAACTGGAAAACATACAGCAGTACCGGCAGCAGCAGGAACAAAAACGCCCCGCTGATGCGGTGCATGATCGAAACGATGCCCGGCAAGGGCAGCTTGATCTTGAGCAAATTGAGGGAAACCGGTCGACTGCCTGCCACGATTATCCTCCCTTCCGCATGATCAAAAGCCCGGAGCAGGCCGTCTTCTGGCGATCTGGAAAATGAGCGGCATGGGGCATCGGCTGGTACATAAGCGTCTTAATTCAACTCGTCGAAGTAATAGTGGTGCTCGGTATTCACATAACTGATGCGCCATTCCACCGGCTGGTTCTTGTAGGTGAACGCCACCCGCTCGATGCACAGCAAAGGCGCGCCCACGGCCACGTCCAGCAGTCCAGCCACCCGTCCATCGGCGAGCGCGGCACGAATGCGTTCTTCCGCCGAAATAATGCGAATCTGGTACTGCGTTTCATAGAGCGAATACAGCGTACCCTTGTGCGCGTTCACGTGCTCTTCGACCATGGCGCTGGAAATGCCTTTCAGCAGAGATGCGGGCAGGCGGATGTCGTCATACACCACCGCCTTGCCCGACAAACTCAACACCCGCTGAATCTGTACCAGCGCGCTGCCGCTGCGAACGCCCAGCCGTCTGGCCAGTACCGCATCGGCTTTGCCTCGACCAAAACCAATAAAATCGCTCTGCGGATAGGTTTGTTCACCGGCCAGATTGCGCAGATGCAAAAATCGATACGTCGTGCCGTCATCGGCATGGGTCGCCACGAAAGTGCCCCTTCCCTGACGTCGAACCAGCATGTTCTCGGCCACCAGCTCGTTAATCGCCTTGCGCACCGTGCCCTGACTGACTTCATACCGGCGGGCCAACGCCATTTCGCTGGGAATCATGGCGCCGGGCGTCCACTCACCTTCAGAAAGGCTCCGTGTGATCAACCGCTTGATCTGTTCATACAACGGCAAAAAACTGGGGGTCTGCTGCTTCATCATCATGGCAAAAATAATACATCACAGTATTCAAACAAGTCTATGTTGTCTTATATAAGACATAAGATGACGCGAAAAGGCAAGTAGCGTCGCAAGAACCGCCGAACACTCAGAACGAAGGCGGGCTGCACGAGCTGACGAGCGTGCAGGGCTCCTTGCCGACATTGCGGAAGCGGTGTGGTTGTCGACTGTTGAAATAATAGGCATCGCCCGATTTGAGCACGCGCGTCGCCTCGCCCACCGTCACCTCCAGTTGACCGGAGAGAATGACCCCGCCTTCCTCGCCTTCGTGATGCAGCATGTTCAAGCCGGTATCCGCGCCCACGTCGTAATGCTCGAACAGAATTTGCAGCGCATGACCCGCCCGGGCCGAACCGATCTGGCGATAAGAGATGCCTTCCCCGCCACTGATCTCGGTCAGCTCTCCGGCACGGTAGAAAATTTCGCTTTCCGCAGGCGGCAACTCATCGGAGAAAAACTCGCCCAACGTCATCGGAATCCCCGCCAGAATCCGCTTGAGTGCACTCACTGACGGGCTGGTCCGCCCCGACTCGATCAGTGAAATGGTGGCGTGCGCCACCCCTGTTCTTTTGGCCAATGCGCGCTGCGACAATTGATGCCGCAATCGCACCAATCGAAGCCGAAAACCGACGTCTTGTTCCATAAGTTTCCCCGCCGTGTGATGAGGCTGTTATGAGTGTTAATAATTCAATAACAATACACCATAACAGAGCAATAAAATCAGCCAGTTAAATAGATAAAAATACAGTCTTGACGGCAGATAATGAACACCCCGACACTCGCCTCATCTTCAACCGAGGAATCAACCGTGTCCGACCTGCCCAATCTCGATCATTACTGGTTGCCCTTCACCGCAAACCGCCAGTTCAAAAGCATGCCGCGCCTGTTCCAGGCTGCAAAAGGCAACTACTACACCACCATTGACGACCGCAGGCTGCTGGATGGCACCGCCGGGTTGTGGTGTGTCGCTGCCGGGCATGGCCGCGAGGAAATTGCTGTGAGCGTGGCAAACCAATTGCGCACATTGGACTACGCACCGGCCTTCCAGAACAGCCATCCGCTCGCTTTCGAAGCCGCCGAACGCCTGGCCCAATACATGCCGCCCGGTCTGGATCGCATTTTCTTCACGGGTTCCGGTTCGGAGTCTGCCGACACCGCACTGAAAATCGCACTGGCGTATCACCGCGTGACAGGCAACCCGCTGCGCAACAAACTGGTCGGCCGCGAGCGCGGTTATCACGGCGTCAACTTCGGCGGCATCGCCGTGGGCGGCATCGCGGGCAACCGCAAGGCATTCGGCAATGGTCTGGCCGGCGTCGATCACATCCGTCATACGCTGGACATCGGACGCAATGCCTTTACGCGCGGCCTGCCGCAAGATGGTGGCATCGCACTGGCCAATGAATTCGAACAACGCATCACCACCCTGCACGATCCGGCCACCATCGCCGCGCTGATCGTGGAACCGATGCAAGGCTCCGCGGGTGTGCTGCTCCCGCCGGTGGGCTACCTCAAGCGCCTGCGCGAGATTTGCGACAAGCACGGCATCCTGCTGATTTTTGACGAGGTCATCACCGGTTTCGGCCGCCTCGGCACCAAGTTCGCCTCGGATTATTTCGGCGTGGTGCCGGACATCATCACCTGCGCCAAGGCACTGACCAACGGCGCCGTGCCGATGGGTGCCGTCGCCGTCAAACGTGATATTTACGACGCCTTTATGGCCAACAGCCCGGCCGGTGGCATCGAGCTGCCGCACGGTTACACCTACAGCGCACACCCGGTCGCTTGCGCCGCGGCGCTTGCCACACTGGATATCTTCGCCACCGAAAAACTCGAAGACCGTGCCGCTGGCCTGAGTACACACTTCGAGCAGGTAGCACACAGCCTCAAAGGCCTGCCGTTCGTCAAGGATATCCGCAACCTCGGGCTCGTGGCGGGCATTGAACTGGAATCAATTCCGGGCAAACCCGGCGCGGCCGCCTTCGCGACCTACCTCAAGTGCTACGAGATGGGTGTGCTGGTGCGCTACACCGGCGACATCCTCGCCATTTCGCCGCCCCTCACCATCGAGAAAGACGAAATCGACCGTATTTTCAGCACCATCGGCGAAGCGCTCACCACATTGGCCGCAGAGGGTGAAGCCGGACTGGACCCGACCCGCCACCTCAAAAACGAGCAGCAATGGGTCGCGCATCAACAAGAAATTCATCAACAACACCTCATTTTGGAGCACACCGCATGACCTCGCCGGAACACACCCTGCCGATGATCGGCCACTACATTAATGGTCAGCACATCGCGGGCAACGGCGAGCAAAAAGCCGATGTGTTCAATCCCGCTACCGGCGCGGTTCAGGCACAGGTTTGCTTCGCCACGGAATCGGAAGTTCAGCAAGCCATCGCGGCGGCGGCCGAAGCCTTCCCGGCGTGGTCGGCCACCTCGCCGCTCAAGCGTGCACGGATCATGTTTACGTTCCGGGAATTGCTTGAGAAAAACAGCGCGGCACTGGCGCGCGCCATCACGCTGGAACACGGCAAGACCCTCAGCGATGCGCACGGCGAAATTACCCGTGGTCTCGAAGTGGTCGAGTTCGCCTGCGGCATGCCGCACCTGCTCAAGGGCGAGTTCAGCGATCAGGTGGGTACCGGCATCGATACCCACAGCCTGCGCCAACCGCTCGGCGTCGTGGCGGGCATCACGCCGTTCAACTTTCCGGTCATGGTGCCACTGTGGATGATCCCGATGGCGCTGGCGACCGGCAATACCTTCGTCCTCAAGCCGTCGGAGCGCGATCCGAGCGCCAGCCTGATGCTGGCCGACCTGCTCGCGCAGGCAGGGTTGCCGAGCGGTGTGTTCAACGTGGTTCAGGGCGACAAACTGGCGGTGGATACCCTGCTGACCGACAAGCGGGTGCAGGCGATCAGCTTTGTCGGCTCAACGCCCATCGCGGAATATATCTACACCACGGGCACGGCGAACGGCAAACGGGTGCAGGCTCTGGGTGGCGCGAAGAATCACCTCGTGGTCATGCCCGATGCGGATCTCGATCAGGTTGCCGATGCGCTGATCGGTGCGGGTTTCGGTTCTGCGGGGGAACGCTGCATGGCCATCACGGTGGCGGTTGCCGTGGGCGGTGTCGGCGAAGCGCTGGTGGACAAACTCGCAAACAAAGCGCGCAGCATTCGCGTCGGCCAGGGGCTGGATGAAAACGCCGATATGGGTCCGCTCGTTACGCCGCAGCATTATGCGAAGGTCAAATCTTATGTGGATTGTGGCGTGCAGGAAGGCGCCAAGCTTGTGGTGGATGGTCGCGACTTCAAACTGCCGGGCTTTGATAACGGGTTCTTCATCGGCCCTTGCCTGTTCGATCAGGTCACGCCGGACATGACCATCTACAAGGAAGAAATTTTCGGCCCCGTGCTGTCCGTCATGCACGTCAGCGATTTCGAAACCGCACTGAAACTGGTCAATGACCACGAGTACGGCAACGGCACGGCCATCTTCACCCGCGACGGCGGTGTGGCGCGCGAGTTTTCCCGCCGCGTGCAGGCGGGCATGGTGGGCATTAACGTACCGATCCCGGTGCCGATTGCCTTCCACAGCTTCGGCGGCTGGAAACGCTCGCTGTTCGGCGATCACCACATCTATGGCCCGGAAGGTGTCCGGTTCTACACCCGCATCAAGACCACAACGACGCGCTGGCCTGCGGGAGCACCGCTTGCCGCAGAATTTGTCCTACCGACGATGAAGTAAGCAAGAATGCCTGCCGTCCATCCCGAGCACTATCTTGGGTGGGCGGCGGTTTTTTGGGCATGCCTGCTTATCGAAACGTCCCAGCGGCGATATGATGTGACGCGCTGAGCCGTTGCCCACATCATGCGGGATCAGACCTTTTCCGCTCAGCACTGAGGTATCTGCTCATGACTGCTTTAGACTCCGGCCGGATTGCGGCTCAAACCACCCTGGTGTCTGTCGCGTCCTATCTGGCTGGTTTTTATTTTACCGAACTCTTTCATGCACCCTCGGCAAGCATGGGCGCGCTTTGGTCTGCGGTGTCGGGTATCGTGGTGTTGCAGGCAACACGGCGCGATACCTGGTCGTCGGCGTCGCTGCGGATATTCGGCTCGCTCATCGGCGCGATCATCAGCGCCATTTACCTTTCCTTCCTGCCGTTTAGCCCGTTCGGCATGGCCGCATCCATCTTCGTGACCGTGCTCCTGTGCCATGTCGCACGGATTCCCGATCACGCCCGTCTGGCCGCAATCACGGTGGTCGTGATCATGGTCATCACCAGCATCGACCCATCATTGAATCCGATCGGTAATGCGGCCTTGCGGTTCAGCGAGTCGTTCATCGGCGCAACAATTGCCGTGTTTGCGGCGCTGCTGTGGCCGGGGCCGAAGGATATGCCCAGTGCGCCGCTACCGAGCGCCCAAGACTAGAAGATGTTGGACTAACAGATACTGGACTGACAGATAAATCGAGCGCACTGACCCTTTCGTAACCGTTACGGCCACGTCAGATAACGCCGGTATTCCCAGTCGCTAACCGACCGGCAATAGTCGATCCACTCACTGCGCATGGTTTCGATAAACCCGGCCACGAGGTCATCGCCCACAGCCGAACCCAATACCGTGTCCGCAGCCAGTGCGTCCAGCGCCTGTCCGAGGGTTTGCGGCAAGGTCGCCACCCCGCGCTCGGTAAAGCGAGACTCTGGCCATTCGTACATGTCTTCATCAACCGACGCAGGCGGCGTCATGCCTCGCGCCACGCCATCGAGCATGGCGGCAATGGCCGAAGCCAGCGCCAAATAGATGTTGCAACTGCCATCGGTCAGGCGGAATTCAAGCCGCCCGCCGGTCGTTCGCACCACGGTGGTGCGATTGTTGTCGCCCCAGGCAATGTGCGCCGGCGCCCAGCTCGTGCCGGACAGCGAACGCCCCACCACCAGCCGCTTGTACGAGTTCACGGTGGGCGCGTGGAAGGCGGTCAACGCCGGGCAGTGCGCCAGCAAACCCGCCACACACTGCCGACCGATGTCGGAAAGACCGTGCGAATCCGACGCGTCGGCCATGACCGCCCGACCCTCGTTGTCCCGCAACGACAAATGCATGTGCAGCCCGTTACCGGGGCGGTCGGCAAAGGGCTTGGGCATCATCGTAAAGATTAAGCCCGCGTCCTCGGCGATGTGATGCGCCGCCATCTTGAACAGAACGAAACGGTCAGCCGCCGTCAGCGCATCGCTGTAATGGTAGTTGAGTTCGTACTGCCCGCTGGCATCCTCGTGATCGATCTGGAATACGTCGAAACCGCAGGCGTCCAGCCCTTGTTCCAGTCGGCGCAACACATCGCTGACGCGCGCCATGGCCTTGAAATCGTAGGAAGGTTTGTCCAGCATATCCGCCGCATCGGCCGGAATCGGTCGGCCCGCCGAATCTTGATGGAACAGGCAGAACTCGGGTTCGATGCCAACGTTGAGCGTCCAGCCCCGCCCGGCCAAACGCGCCATTTGCCGTTTGAGCAGATAGCGTGAACACCGGCCGTATGGCTCGTCTAGCACCACCCCGTCGCAGGCGATGCGGGCGTAACCCGGCATCCAGGGCATCGCCTGCAACGTGGTCAGATCGCCTTGGCCATAAAACTCGGCCCGAGGGCCATGCCGCGGCAACCCGGTTCCATTGATGGAAGGCGAGCCGAAACCCGCTCCCGGAGAAACGATGTCGTCGAGATGGGCGAGCGGGATGTAGGTGCCCTTCACCGCGCCATGAATATCCACAAACTGCGCGATGACCGTATGCACACCCGCCGCCGCCAAGCGCTGTTTGGCCGCGGCAATCTCCGCCTTGTCCCGTTCTGAGGTACTCATGATTACGCCTTGGCCAGCGCCCGGTCGAGAATATCCAGTGCCTCATCGAATACCGTATCTTCGGTGGTCAGCGGGTAGAGGAAGCGGATTACATTGGCATAAACGCCGCAGGTGAGCAGAATCAGGCCTTCTTCCAGCGCCGCTTGCTGAACGCGTTTGACTGCATCGGGCGAGGGTGCGCCGGTGGCCGGATCGCAAAACTCGGCCGCAACCATCGAACCCAGTCCGCGCACTTCTTTCAATGCTGGCACGGCGGCCTGTGCCGCGTTCAGACGCGCCATCAATTTTTCGCCCAGAAAGTTGGAGCGTTCGACCAATTGTTCCTTCTCCATGACGTCGATCACGGCGAGCGCAGCGGCAATCGCCAGCGGATTACCGGCGTAGGTGCCACCCAGTCCGCCCGGCGCGGGTGCATCCATCACCTCGGCCCGACCGCACACGGCAGACAGCGTCATGCCGCCGGCCATACTCTTGGCCATGGTCACGATGTCCGGCAGAACGTCGTAGTATTCGGTGGCGAACAACTTGCCGGTACGCCCGAAACCGGTCTGCACTTCGTCGAAAATCAGCAAAATGCCGTGCTCGTCGCAGACCTTACGCAAACCGTGCAACAACTGGGGTGGCGCAACATAAAAACCGCCCTCGCCTTGAACCGGCTCGATGATGATGGCCGCCACGCGGCTTGGTTCGATCTCGGCCTTGAACAAAGTTTCCAGCGCGTGCAGCGAATCCTCGACGGTGACGCCATGCAGTTCCATCGGGAACGGCAGGTGATAGACCTCTGAGGGGAACGGCCCGAAACCGACCTTGTAGGGCACCACCTTGCCGGTCAGGGCACAGCCCATCATCGTGCGGCCATGAAAGCCACCCGAGAACGCGATAATGCCCGGACGGCCCGTGCTGGAACGGGCGATCTTGACGGCGTTTTCCACCGCTTCGGCGCCACTGGAAAAGAACGCGGTCTTTTTGGCGTAATGACCGGGCACGAGTGCATTGATGCGTTCGGCCAGGCGCACATAGCTTTCATAGGGCAGAACCTGATAGCAGGTGTGGGTGAAGCGCTTGAGTTGTTCCTCGATGGCCGCAACCAGCGCCGGATGACGATGGCCGGTATTGAGCACAGCGATACCGCCAGCGAAATCGATGTATCGATTACCTTCAACATCCCACACTTCGGCGTTTTGCGCACGATCGATGTAGAAACCGGCCATCACGCCGACGCCGCGCGGGGTGGCTGCCAGCCGACGCGCCTGCAGATCGGCGTTCATGGATTGATCGTTTGGCGCGGTTGTTTGGGCGCTTTTTGTCATTGCATGGGCGGTCATGTCGCTGTTCCTTGCTCGCCGTATCAGGCGAGGCTGATCCACGTGGTTTTGAGTTCGGTGTATTTTTCGAGCGCGTGCAGCGACTTGTCGCGACCGTTGCCGGATTGCTTGAATCCGCCGAACGGCACGGTGATGTCGTCTTCGTCGTAGCAGTTGACGTGCACGGTCCCGGCGCGCAGGGCACGGGCCACAAGATGCGCCCGTGAAATATCCCGCGTCCAGACGGCGGCGGCCAGGCCGTAGCTGGTGTCGTTGGCGATTCGGATCGCTTCTTCCTGCGAGTCGAAGGTGATGATCGACAGCACGGGGCCGAAGATTTCTTCGCTGGCGATGATCATTTCGTTGGTCACGCCGTCGAAAATGGTCGGCGACACATAGAAACCGCCGGTTTCCGTGCGGACGCGCTCGCCACCACAGCACAAGGTCGCGCCTTGGCTTTTGCCCGCTTCGATGTATTTGAGCACGTTATCCATCTGCATCTGGTCGACCAGCGCACCCATCGTCGTGTTGGGATCGAGCGGGTCGCCCGGCATGTGCTTGGGCGAGTACTGCTTGAGTTTCTCGACGAATTCATCGCGGATGGAGCGCTCGACCAGCAGGCGCGACGGCGCGTTGCAGCTTTCGCCCTGGTTGTAGAAGATCGAACCGGCAGCAGCAGCCACGGCACGGTCCAGATCGGGACAGTCGGCGAAGACGATGTTGGGCGACTTGCCCCCCAGCTCGCACCACGCGCGCTTGAGATTGCTCTCGCCCGCCATGACCTGGATTTTCTTGCCCACCGCGGTCGAACCGGTGAAGGCGATGCAGTCGATATCCCTGTGAAGAGCCAGCGGCGAACCGGCCTCCGGGCCAAAGCCCGGCACCACATTCAACACACCCGCCGGAATACCCGCTTCCAAAGCGAGTTCGCCCAGACGCAGCGCGGTCAATGGCGATTTTTCCGAAGGCTTGAGGATGACGCTGTTCCCGGCGGCCAGCGCCGGTGCAATCTTCCAAGAAGCCATCAGCATGGGATAATTCCACGGCACGATGGCCGCGACCACGCCTATGGGTTCGCGGGTAATCAGCGCCAGGGTGCGGTCGTTGGTCGGCGCGATCTCGTCGTAGACCTTGTCGATCGCTTCGCCGTACCAGCGCAGGGTATTCGCCGTAGCGGGCACATCGGTGCTCATGCTGGCCGAGATGGGTTTGCCCATATCCAGCGTTTCCAGCAGCGCCAGTTCTTCGCGGTTTGCCAACACCAGATCGGCAAAACGGATCAGGATCGTCTTGCGCTCCCGCGGCGACAGACCGGCCCAGCGCCGGTCTTCGAACGCGCCGCGCGCCGCGACGACAGCCTGGTCGACATCCGCCGCCTTGCAGCGCGCCACCTCCGCCAGTTTGCGACCATCCACCGGCGACAGACATTCGAACGTGTTGCCATCGGCGGCATCGACGCGTTGGCCGTTGATCCAGGCGCGACCGTCAATTGTGAGCGCCGCCGCCCGGGCATGCCAATCAATCGTGTTCATTTCATCACCCCTGTTTACCGTGCTTTTTTACTGTGCTTTTTGCTGTGTTGGCCGAACGATGGCGCGGCCCTGTCTCTCACCAAGCGTGCTTACAGCCCGGCCATGGCGACGTATTTGATCTCCAGATACTCGTCGATGCCGTGATGGGAACCTTCACGCCCCAGACCCGACTGCTTGACCCCACCGAAGGGCGCCACTTCATTCGAGATGATGCCGGTGTTGACGCCGACCATGCCGTATTCAAGCGCTTCCGCCACCCGCCAGATGCGCCCGATATCTCGACTATAAAAGTACGAGGCCAGGCCGAATTCAGTCCGGTTGGCCAGCTCGATCACTTCCTCGTCGGTCTTGAAGCGGAATAGCGGCGCGACCGGGCCGAAGGTTTCTTCGCGGAACATCAGGGCATCCGGGCTCACATCCGCGAGCACGGTCGGCTCGTAGAATGTGCCGCCCAACGCATGGCGCTTGCCGCCCGAGACCAGACGGGCACCCTTGGCAATCGCATCGCCAACGTGGCTTTCCACCTTGGATAGCGCCGCTTCGTCGATCAACGGGCCTTGTGTAATGCCGTCGGTAAACCCATCGCCGACCTCCAGTTTGGCCACACGATCGGCCAGTTTCTGCGCGAAGGCATCGAATACGCCGTCCTGCACAAATAACCGGTTGGCACAGACACAGGTCTGACCCGCATTGCGGTATTTGCTGGCAATGGCGCCGTCCACGGCCGCATCCAGATCCGCGTCGTCGAACACGATGAACGGTGCGTTGCCACCCAACTCCAGCGACAGCTTCTTGATGGTGTCCGCACTCTGACGCATCAGGATGCGACCCACTTCGGTCGAGCCGGTAAAGGACAATTTGGTCACCACCGGGCTGTCGCAGATGGCGCCGCCGATTTCCCGCGGATCGCCGGTAATGACCTGGAACACGCCGCCGGGAATGCCCGCTTCTTCGGCCAGCACGGCCAGCGCCAAGGCGGACAACGGGGTTTGCTCGGCGGGCTTGACGATCATGGCGCAACCGGCCGCCAGCGCCGGGCCGACTTTGCGGGTAATCATCGCGGTCGGGAAGTTCCAGGGCGTAATGGCGGCGGTGACGCCGATCGGTTGCTTTAATACCAGCAATCGGCGGTCACCCTGCGGTGCCGGGATCACCTCGCCGTACACGCGTTTGGCTTCTTCGGCGAACCATTCGATAAAGCTGGCGCCGTACGCGATTTCACCGCGCGCTTCGGCCAGCGGCTTGCCTTGTTCTGCGGTCAGAATCCGCGCCAGATCGTCTTGATGCTGCATGATCAGCGCGAACCATGCCTTCAACCGTGCGGCGCGATCCTTGGCCGTCAAGCTGCGCCATGCCTTTTGGGGTTCGGCGGCGGCGGCAATGGCGCGCTCTGTTTCGACCCTTCCCATCAAGGGCACTTCGGCAATCGGTTGCGCCGTGGCCGGGTTCGTCACCGTCAGGGTGGCACCAGAGTCGGCGCCGACCCAAGCACCCGCCAACCAGGCAACGCCTTGTTTAAGCAGTGCCGGATATTTGAGTTGGATAGACATAAATTCTCCAGATTTGGTAGACAGCCTAGCCGCCCGGCTCGACTGTGGGGTTTGATTTGATTAGAGCGACGCCCATCAGCCTAACTAGTCGACATTCAATCTCGACCCGATTAGCCCTTTTCCTGGACTCTTTTCCTGGACCCTTTCCCTTAACCCTTTCCTTGCGCATACGCATCGGCAACTTCACGTTGTCGTCGACGTTCCGCCCGCAGTTGATACAGGCTGGAGGCAATGACGCCGATGCTGACGACCACGATAATGACGGTGGCGACGGCATTGATGGAGGGATCGAGCCCCAAACGTGCCCGCGAGAAGATGACGAGCGGCAGGGTGGTCGAACCCGGCCCGGACAGGAAGGCTGCGATCACCACGTCATCGAACGATAGGGTAAACGTGAGCAGGAAGGCCGAAACCAGCGCAGACGCGATCAGGGGCAGGGTAACCAGCCAGAACACCTGAAAGGGCTTGCAACCAAGGTCCATCGCTGCTTCTTCGAGCCGAAGATCGATTTCGCGTAGCCTTGAAATGATCACCACGGTCGCAAACGAGGTACCGATCAGAGCATGCCCCAACAGAATCGTACCAATGCCGCGCTCGGGAAAGCCCAACCACTTCTGCAGGGCCACCAGCATGAGCAGCAGCGAAATACCCACGATGACATCCGGCATGACCAGCGGCGCGTTGGCCATAGAGGATAAAAGCCCACGCCCCTTGAAGCGACCGTACCGCACCAGCACAAAGGCCGTGAACGTGCCGAAGATCACCGACAGGGTGGCGCTCATGAATGCCAGCTTGAGCGAGATGATCAAGCCGTCGATCAACTCACGGTCGTGCGATGCATCCACATACCATTTGAAGGTGAAGCCGGTCCAGACCGTGCTCAGCCGTGAATCGTTGAACGAGTACACCACCAGCGTGACGATCGGGATATACAGAAAGATGAATACGGCGATCAGCCACGATCGACCAAACAGGTTCTTCATGATTTCTCTCCCAGTCTGGTTTCATCGTTGTAACGATTGAACAAGGCCATGGGCACGAGAATGAGCAGGATCATCACGATGGTGACGGCAGAGGCCATGGGCCAATCGTTGTTGCTGAAGAACTCATCCCACAGGACGCGGGCAATCATGAGTGTGCGCGCACCGCCGAGCAACTCGGGAATCACGTATTCACCGAACGCCGGGATGAACACCAAAAGCGAACCGGCGATGATGCCGCGCTTGGTCAGCGGTACGGTGACCAGCCAGAAGGTCTTGAATGGACTGGCCCCGAGATCGGCCGCCGCTTCGAGCATGCGCCCGTCCAGTTTCACCAGCGTTGCGTACAGCGGCAACACCATGAACGGCAGATAGGCGTACACCATACCGATGGTGAGTGAAAACGAGGTGTGCATCATGTGGATCGGGGAGGCAATCACACCCAGCCCCATCAATCCGTTATTGACGATGCCGTTGTCCGCCAGCAGGGCTTTCCATGCATAAATGCGCAGCAGAAACGATGTCCAGAACGGCAACATGACCAGCATCAGCAGCACAGTACGCAGATGCGCCGGGGCACGCGAGATGAAATACGCGAACGGATAACCCACGATCAGACAGTACAAGGTGGTTATCGCCGCGAATTTCAACGAAGAGAAATACGTATCGAAATAAAGCGAGTCCTGACCAAGGTACAGGTAGTTGCCGAAATTGAACTTCAGCGTCAGTTCGTCATCGGCCCACTGCCACAGGCTGGACACCGAGGTGACGTCCATGTGAGCCAGACTGATATCCAGAACAAGCAGGAGGGGGGCGGCCGCCAGGGCGAACAGCCAGATCATCGGGATGCCGATCACCAGATTGCGGGTGGTGAAAACACCCTGAAGCCAGGGAACGATGGATTTGAGTCTCATGTTTACGGCCCTCTTTATTCCGTCAGTACAACCATGGCCAGATTGTCCCACTGGGCATATGCACGATCACCCCAAGTCAGGCCACAACTCAAATCCCGGGTAATGTTTATTTCTTGGGCCTTTAGGATCATGCCACTGGCCAACTTGAGGTGATACGTTGTGTGCGCACCGAAATAAGCCATTTCGACCACCTCGCCTTCACACCAGTTGTATTTGGCCTCTGGCTTTTCCTTGGAGAGCTGGATTTTCTCCGGGCGAAGGGCGCCGGCGACGTCCATGCCCGATGTCCCGGATATGCCATGGCCCACATAGTGCGTACACTCCGGGCAGCGCACGGTGACGTGATCGGGCTCGTCTTCGTCGACCTTGCCCTCGAAGATATTCACATTGCCAATAAAGCCTGCCACGAATCGGCTGTTGGGGGTTTCGTAAATCTCGTCCGGTGTGCCCACCTGAAGCAGTGTTCCCTCATCCATGACCGCGATGCTGCAGGCCATGGTCATCGCTTCTTCCTGATCATGCGTCACCAGAACACAGGTAACCCCTACCTGTTCGATAATGTTGACCAATTCGAACTGCGTGGTTTCCCGCAGCTTCTTGTCAAGCGCACCGAGTGGTTCGTCAAGCAGCAGGAGGGTGGGCCGCTTGGCCAGACTGCGCGCCAGGGCGACCCGCTGTTGCTGGCCGCCAGACAATTGATGGGGTTTGCGCTTACCGTACTTGGACAGCTGAACGAGATTGAGCATGGCATTGACGCGCTCGTTGAGCTCCGCGCCCTTGAGTCCATCGCGCCGCAGGCCGAATGCCACGTTGTCCCAAACGCTCAGATGGGGGAAAAGCGCATAGGACTGAAACATCATGTTGACCGGCCGTTCATATGGGGATAGGTCGGTAATGTCTTGTCCGGAGAGATAAATTCGGCCGCTCGTCGGTGTTTCGAACCCGGCCAGCATCCTGAGCAAGGTTGATTTGCCGCAGCCCGAACTGCCGACAAGGGCAAAAATCTTGCCTTTGGGCACCGTCAGAGAAACATTATCAACCGCCTTTACGACACCGTCGAAGACCTTGCTGACGCCATCAATTTTCAATAAGACATCCTGATCTGTCGTGGCCGTTACCGATGCCATAACTATCTCCTCGTGGGGTTCAACTTTTCTACCCAACCAGCAAAACGAACGGGCCGCCGAAGGGTGCTGCTTGGGTAGAAAAGCACTCCGTCCATTAAATACGGACGGAGTGATGGGGTATTAAGAGCCTGTCTTGAACTTGGTGTACAGACGCGTCATCAGACGACGGGTGTCGCTGTCGACAGCCTTGGGTGTCACCAGTTTCGCCAAATCCGCATCGGAGAGGAACACGGACTTATTGTTGGCCACGTCCGGCGTCACAAACGGCAGGGAATCCTTGTTGGGATTCGCGTACAGCACTTCGTTGGTCAAAGATGCGTCAACCTTCGGTTGCAGGATATAGTTCATCCACTTGAGTGCATTCTCGGGATGCGGCGCATCTTTTGGAATCGCCATGCTATCGAAGAATGCAAGGCCGCCATTTTCGGGAATCAGGACCTCGATTTTCTGCCCGTTCTTGCTGTCGATCGCACGCTGCGCGGACTGGCTCATGTCGCCGGACCAGCCGAGGGAAACGCATAGGGAGCCGTTTGCCAGGTCGTCAATGTAGCTTGAGGAAGAGAACTCCTTGATGTACGGACGAACCTTCTCAATTTTTTTGTACGCGGCCTCGTAATCGGCTTTTTTATTGGTAAACGGCGGCAAATTCATTGAATGCAGCGCGGCTGGCAGCACTTCATAGGCCGAATCCAGAACGGAAATACCGCATGATTTCAGCTTGCTGGCGTATTTCGGATCGAAAATCAGATCCCATGCGCTTTTGGGCATCGGCGTATCGCCAAGTGCTGCCTTCACCTTGTCGACATTGATACCCACCGTGGTGTAACCCCACAGCCAGTTGACGAGGTACTGGTTGCCCGGATCGACCACCGCCAGCTGTTTCTGAATGGCCGGGTTGAGGTGGACCAGGTTCGGAACTTTACTCTTGTCGATTTTCTGGAACAGACCGCCTTTTATTTGCAGCTCGGCCCAGTTGGCTGAGGGCACAACGATGTCATAACCGGTATGACCGGCAACAAGTTTCGCGTGGAGCGTTTCGTTGCTGTCGTAGTTGTCGTAATTGACCTTGATGCCGGTTTCCTTTTCAAAGTTCTTGATGGTGTCCGGTGCAATGTAATCCGACCAGTTGTAGATGTTGAGGACCTTTTCCTCTGCAGCGCCTGCCGCAGGGACCAGCCCGGCGGTAAACGCGACGGCGATCATGCCGCCAAGCAATTGTTTCTTGAACACAGGTTTCATACTAAGTTCTCCTTCAGGGTCATTGGCAAGTTCGAAAAAATACATCCCACACACGTGCGTCAAAATCGAGTACATCCAACCTAGGGTCACAATGGGTGGTCGCTTCGAACACACCCTCTGTAAACCGTTTACGAGCGTTGCCGCTCATGCAGTCACTTCCGCTGAGTGCGCTGCATCCATCCAGCCTCGCGACTGTATGTCCTTGAGGGTCGCATCCAGACAGATGCGCACCCGATTTATCAGTTCGTCAATGTCCGACTTGGTGCATACCAAAGGTGGCGCGATGATCATCCGATCGCCCACCGCACGCATGATCAGTCCATTGGCAAAGCAGTGATCGCGACAAATCATGCCCACTTCCAGCGATGCATCAAAGGGCTGCTTTTCGGCCTTGTCCTTCATCAACACGAATCCGCCAACCATGCCGAATGTCTCGGGCGCCGCGACCAACGGGTGGTCGGACAATTCGGCAAACCGCTCGGCAAGGTAAGGACCGGTTACCTCATGAACCCGCTCCACCAGCCCTTCGCGTTCAATAATATCCAAATTGGCCAGTGCCACAGCACAGGCGACGGGGTGCCCGGAATAGGTATAGCCGTGGTTGAACTCGCCGCCTTTCTCGATAAGCACCTCGGCCACCCGCTTGCCGACCACGACGCCACCGAGCGGTATATACCCAGAAGTCACGCCCTTGGCAAAGGTAATCAGATCCGGTTTCGCGCCCATCATCTCCGAACTGAACCACGCACCCAGCCGCCCGAAGCCGCAGATGACCTCATCACAGATCAGCAGAATCCCGTACTTGTCGCAGATCCGCTGAATCTCGGGCCAATAGGTTTTCGGTGGGATGATCACACCACCGGCTCCCTGCACCGGCTCGCCGATGAACGCTGCGACCTTTTCCGGGCCGACTTCGAGAATCTTCTGCTCCAGCCAACCTGCCGCTTCGATACCGAAAGCATCCTTGTCTTGATCCGGCGCCAGATCGAAGTGGTAAGGCTGCTCGATGTGCTCGATGCCCGGCACCGGCAAGCCACCCTGCGCATGCATGCCCGTCATGCCGCCGAGCGAGGAACCGCACACCGTCGAGCCGTGGTAAGCGTTTTTCCGGCTGATGATGATACTGCGCTCCGGATGACCGAGCGTTGCCCAATAATGGCGCACCATGCGCACATTTGTGTCATTCGATTCCGATCCGGAAGAGCTGAAAAACACATGGGAGAAACGGTCCCCGGCTAAGCTCACAATACGCTCGGCCAATTTTGTCGCAGGCTCGTTGGTCGTCTGGAAAAAACTGTTGTAATACGGCAGCACCTGCATCTGTTGCGCGGCGGCATCTACGAGTTCCTTGCGACCGTAACCCACGTTGACACACCACAATCCGGACATGCCATCGAAAATTTTATTGCCCTCGGAATCCCAGACATACACGCCTTCGCCACGGGTGATCACCCTCGCCCCTTTATTCGCCAGTGATTTATGGTTCGTAAAAGGATGCATGTAATGTGCCGAATCCAGTGCTTGAATTTCATCGGTCTTTGCACGGGTTGGTGCCGACATGGTGTTCTCCTCGTTTTGACTCTGTTTAATCAAGTTCAAATTAAACGTGCATCAACAGATGCTCGCGTTCCCACGGGCTGATGACACGCATGAATTCCTCATGCTCGGTTTCTTTAACCGCCACATAAACATCAATAAAGTTGTCACCCAGCACTTCACGCAGCGGCTTGGATGCATCCAATTGGCGCAGAGCTTCCGAGAGCTCTCTGGGCAATTGATAGTTCGAGTCATAAGCACTGCCGGTTGTCACGGCGCTTGGCTGTAATTTCTCGACTATGCCGAGATAACCACAGGCAAGCGTGACCGCCATAGCCAAATAAGGATTGGCATCGGCACCCACGACCCGGTTTTCGACCCGGCGTGCTTCCGGCCCGGAATGCGGCACGCGGATGCCGACGGTGCGGTTGTCGTAACCCCACTCGATGTTGATGGGTGCGGCACCACCGCGCACGATGCGTCGATACGAGTTCACATAAGGCGCCAGCAGGGCCATGGCGGCGGGCAGGTATTTTTGCAGACCGGCGATGTACTGCTGGAACAATGGCGATTCACTGCCATCCGGATTGCTGAAAATATTCTGGCCGGTACCGGTATCGAGGACGCTCTGATGGATATGCATGGCCGAGCCGGGCTCGTTGGCCATCGGCTTGGCCATGAAGGTGGCATACATGTTGTGACGCAGTGCCGCTTCACGCAGCGTGCGCTTGAAGAAGAACACCTTGTCGGCAAGAACCATGGGGTCGTCGTGCAGGAAATTGATTTCCATCTGACCGGCACCGAATTCGTGAATCAGCGTATCGAGTTCCAGCCCCATGATGTCGCAGTACTCGTAGATTTCCTCGAACAGCGGATCGAATTCATTCACCGCATCGATGCTGTACAGCTGACGACTGGTTTCCGCGCGGCCACTGCGGCCGATCGGCGGCACCAGCGGTTGGTTGGGATCGGTATTTCGCGCCAACAGGTAGAACTCCAACTCGGGGGCCACGATCGGCGACCAGCCCATGCTTTTGTACAACTCGGTCACCTTGCGCAGCACGTTGCGTGGCGCAAAGTCCACCGGGGTGCCATCGTGGAACAGGCAATCCATGATCACCTGAGCCGTGGGATCAACCGCCCAGGGCACCAAACGAACCGTGCCGGGGTCGGGAACCAGCACCATATCCTTGTCGGTAAAGCCGAATACATTGTCGTAAGCCGGCCGGTTTTCGGGTGATTCACCGGTCACCGTCACACCCAAAACCGCTTCGGGGAGACGCATGGCGCGCTCGGCTGTAAACTTTTCCCGCGGCAGGATCTTGCCGCGCGCCACGCCGGTGAGATCGGGAACAAGACACTCGATTTCCGTGACATTGTGCGCGGCCAGCCACTGGTCCATATCCTTGTGAGAAAAGTCTTTACGCTCAATCATATCGTTCTCCGTTTAATCCGTTTTATCACTTGGCCGAGCGTGAGGCAGCGCGCTCACGACAAGCTGCGCCAAAAACGCGAAATATCGACAAATAAGGCGGGTTGTTCAGCACATCCCACTCCGGGTGCCACTGTACCGCCAGCGCGAATGCTTTCGCATCGGAAATACGGATCGCCTCGATCAGGCCGTCGGGTGCATAGGCCTCGGCGACCAGCCCCGAGCCAAGCCGCGCAATACCCTGACCGTGGAGCGAATTGACCATGAACTCGCTGCGCCCCGTAATCTCGGCCAGCAGACCGCCGGGCACGGTAGACACGAGATGCCGAGGGCCGTACTGCTCTTGGGCCACCGGGCTATCGACTTCCCGGTGGTCGGCAAACCCTTCGGTGTCATGCACGGCCTGATGCAGGCTACCGCCAAATGCCACGTTGATTTCCTGAAACCCGCGACAAATTCCCAACAAGGGAACACCCGACGTCACGGCGGCATCGATTAATCGCAGGGTCGTGCTGTCACGCGCTGGATCAAGCGGCAGGGATGGATTCAGCACATCTTCGCCAAAATGGGATGGGTGCACATTGGATATCGCGCCCGGCAACAGGATGCCATCGGCCAATGCAATCAAGGCTTCAAGTTCACTGTTCGAACCCAGAGCGGGGATCGCCAGCGGCACCGCTTGCGCCGCCTCGGCAACCGCCGCAACGTATTTATGACCGACGGCATGAAACGTTTGACCGTCGATCTGTCTCATATCTGCGGCCATCAGAACGACCGGCTTACTGCGGTAAATCATTTATCCGACACCCTCTTAATTGGTACTGACCGGCCATTCTAAGCGTCTAATGGCACCCTGTGTGCACCAAAGCAAACCAAAAGACTAAATTCGAAAAATAAATATATAAATCAGAAACATATGTATTTATTTTTCAAATAATTTTCACATAAACACCTATAATGGGTTTATTCTTATACCAGAAAGGCAAACCAACAAGAGCCATTTGCTTGTTCTGCGTAGAACCACTTTAAACGAGGAGACGGGCCGTGGAATCTTTAACCATTTCGGAATGGTTGCTCACCGAGCTCAAACAAGGGCGATTTCCACCACGGATGCCGTCACATCGACGTGTCTACGAAGCCATTCGTCGCGCCATTGCCACGCAGCATCTCACGCCCGGCGCCCGATTGCCGTCTACACGCAGTCTGGCGGAAGAGCTCAGTCTGTCCCGAAACACCCTGCTGGCCGCATTCGAGCAACTGCATGAAGAAGGTTATGTCGTGTCACGGATCGGTAGTGGTACGCGCGTTGCCGCCACGTTACCGGAAAGCTTTGTCCCAATGCGGGCGTCCGGCGCAACAACAGATGCCGAGCCGCCAATGAACACGTCGGGAAGGAACACGTCGGGCCTGTCCAAACGAGGTGCCATCGTCGCCGGGCCATCGGATCAACCCAGTTATGAGGTGCAACCTTTTACGCCAGGTGAGGATGATTTCTCTGCTTTCCCGACCCAGATCTGGCGTCGCCTGCTCAACCGCCAATGGCGCGATCCTCAGCCCGCCTTTCTGGACTACGGCCATGCCGGGGGCCATTTGCCGCTTCGGCACGCCATTGCCAACTATCTGCGCATGTCCCGCACCGTCAATTTGACGGTGGAACAGGTGCTGATCACCTCGGGCACACAGCAATCTATCGACCTGTGTGCCCGCATGCTTACCGATTACGGGGACCGCGTATGGGTAGAAAATCCCTGCTACTGGGGCGCGCGACGCGTGCTTGAGGTCAACGGCCTGTCACTTCACCCGGTCCCTGTAGATGATGAAGGAATGGCACCAGGCAACACCGATTTTCGAAATCCACCGCGTCTGATCTACACCACGCCATCCCACCAATACCCCAAGGGCGTTGCCATGAGTTATGGACGTCGCCGCCTGCTTCTGGATTACGCTGCCAGCCGTGGGGCATGGATTCTCGAGGATGACTACGACAGTGAATTCCGCTTCGAAGGGCGTCCGCTGTCCTCATTGCAAGGCATGGATCAGAGCGGCTGCGTGCTGTATATGGGTACCTTTTCCAAGGTGATGTATCCCGGCATCAAACTGGGCTACATCGTGGTGCCGCCCGAACTGGCAGAACGCTTCAAACGCGGGCTGTATGAACTGCAACGCCCCGGTCAGGTCGTGATTCAGGCGGCGCTGGCCGACTTTATCGAAGAAGGTCATTTCTCAACCCATATTCGTCGCTTGCGGCAAATATACAAGGAACGGCGCTACCTGCTGCAAAAGGCATTGGCACCCGTTACCAACGTCGGCGCTCGCCTGCCGCCTGCCGGCTCCGGCCTGCACCTGGTGGTGGAACTCCCCGCGGCGTGTGACGATGTTCGAGTTGCCGAATTGGCCGCAGAACAAGGCCTGCGCGTTTACCCGCTTTCCCATTACAGCGTGGGAGAAAAGCGCGAAAAAGGGCTGATTATCGGCTATGCCTATGCGTCCACGGACCGCATCACGACTTATGGCCGCATCCTTGCGGATGTGATTCAGGCGGCCCTGAGCAACTAATGTACTGATTCACTTTGCTTAAAATGAGCGCTCAACCCAGCGCGTCGCGAAGTCGGTACCACGTCATGCCCAGAACGAGCGCCGGCATACGCAACCGTTTTCCGCCAATGAAACTATGGTGTGGAATGCGCGCCATCAGATCAAGTCGCTCCGCTTGACCGCTGATAGCTTCGGCGACCATCTTGCCCGCCATGCCGGTGAGTGCCACGCCATGACCAGAGAAACCTTGCAGATAGAACACGTTCGGCGCCATCTGGCCGAAGTCCGGCGCTCGATTCATGGTGATGTCCACAAAACCGCCCCAGGCGAATTCCACCTTGGCATCTGCCAACTGGGGGAAAACCAACTGCATCCGTTTGTGCATGTCTTGCTTGAGGTTGGGCGGCGTCATGGTGCTGTAGCTCACCCGACCACCGAACAGCATGCGGTTGTCCGCTGAGAAGCGGAAGTAATCCAGCACGAAATTGGTGTCGCAAACCGCTGACTTGGTAGGGATCAGGCGTGCAACCAATTCCGGGTCCAACGGTTCGGTGGCGACGATGTAGGTACCCACCGGCATGATTCGACTCGCGAGCGAAGGCGCCAATTTCGGCGACACTTCGGGCAGGTACATGTTACCCGCCAGTACGACATAACGCGCCGTGATGCGGCCCTTGTCCGTATGCAGCACGGCAGGCTCTCCCTTGGTCATCGTGCGTACCGGTGTGTGTTCGCAGATCCGCACACCCAGACTGTGCGCCGCGCGCGCCAGGCCGAGCGTGTAGTTGAGCGGATGCAGATGCCCCGAACGCCGATCGTAATAACCGCTATGAAAGCGCGGACTATCGATCCACTGGTTCAGGTCAGCCGGTTCGATCCATTCGGCGTCCGAATCGTAGTGGTAGCGCTTCGCCATGGTTTCAAACCAGTCACGCAGGGCGACGCCTTTACGCTTACCGACGGCCACACCGAGAAAACCATCCACCAGATCGCAGTCGATATCGAACCGTTTGACCCGTTCGCGAACCAGATCGAGCGCTTCGATGGTGATGTCCCATGCCTGCTGAGCGGCTTCAAGCCCCAAAGCCTTTTCGATCACCGATTGATCGCAGGCAAGGCCAGCGATGATCTGCCCGCCGTTGCGGCCACTCGCGCCCCAACCGACGCTCTCGGCTTCCAGCACGATGACCGAATAGCCGCGGTCCGCCAGCTCAATGGCCGCAGACAAGCCGGCGAGCCCCCCACCGACGATGCACACATCCGCGGCAGCATCGCCATCCAGCGGAGGGTAGCTCGTATGCGCATGGGCACTGGCCGTGTAATAGGAGTTCTGAATCAGTTTTTGTTCGCAGGCGAGCATGGTGGGGTTCCGTTCAAGTTGAGGCACAGGCGGCTAGACGACCACAGAGCCAGGTCCAGATCATGGTCGATGCCGCATTGCTGGTCAGCTCGGCGTGATCGTACGGCGGGGCCACTTCGACAAGATCCATGCCTACCCAATTGAGATCGTGCCAACCTTCCAGCAAGGTCATGGCCTGCGCGGTAGTCAGTCCGCCCGGCTCCGGCGTGCCCGTTCCGGGGGCGAAGGCCGGATCGAAGACATCAATATCGAAGGACAGATAGACCGGCGGATTTCCGTTCTGCGCCAGACGTGCCCGCACCTCGTCGATGACATCCTGCAAACCGGCACCATCGCGCCCGCGCAATTCACGGGCCGTATAAATGCGACCGCCCTGATCGTTCACGAATTCACGCGCCTCGCGCACGCCCGATGAACGGATGCCGACCTGAACAAAGGCTTCCGGTATGACCAGCCCTTCTTTAAAGGCTTCATACACCCAGGTGCCATGACCGGAAGGCTCGCCGAAGTGGTCCGTCCAGGTATCGCAGTGGGCATCGAAATGGATGCAGGCCAGCGGTTGGCCGAAATGCGCACGATAGGCGCGCAACAACGGCAAGGTGATTGAATGATCGCCGCCGAGCCAGACCATTTCATGCCGATCCAGCAGTGCGCTCACTTGCGGCATCAAAGCGGCACGCATGCTCTCAAGACTCGTATTGGGAAGCAGCAAATCGCCCAGATCGACCAGTTTATCGAGCGGCGAGGTATCGAACAGCGGGTGGGTTGCGTCGCACAGCATCCGGCTGGCCTGACGAATCGCACCAGGCCCGAGACGCGATCCGGGACGATTGGTGACACTGCAATCCCAGGTCACACCGGCCACGGCAAACGGCTTGCCCGACTCGGAGGAGGACGGCGCATCCGGCGTAATCGGCAACCCGAGGAACCCGCCGGCAGACAAATAGGCAAACGTATGATTCATGGCGTCACTCCATTCAGATCGATCACAAATAATCCACGCACTACCGCTTATGCGGCGCACTTTTTTCTTCCCTGTCCGAACGGCGTCGAACAGGGTGTTAGATCAAAAAATTTGTTATCGAGCGCGTTGATTTCGGTAGGAACCTCTGATTAATTCAGAGGTTCCGTGCGGCACAAGGACGTGCCGCCATTTTCAATCACATACGTGATTGAAAATGAAGCAAAGCAAACGTCACGCCTTTTGCTTTGCTTGCTCTGAAAATTCCAGGATGGAATTATTCAAAGCTTCCAGTAGGATACTAACTCAGACATTGGTCCGATCAACAGGGCCATTTTGCACAAATAGATGGGGCCATTTGTGCCCAATAAAGGCCCGACATGCATTCGACCAACAATGCCCTGATTGCCTATGCAGAACGCCTGCTGAAAAGCGAGCGCCAACGGTATCTGCAACTGCACCCCACGTCGGCGCGACTGGCCGAAGAGGCCCGCCAACATTACCTTTATGGCGTACCGATGCACTGGATGAACGACTGGGGCACGCCCACGCCCCTGTTTGTGCGTGAAGCGCGGGGGGCGCACTTCACCTGTGCCGACAATATCGATTACACGGATTTCTGTCTGGGCGATACCGGTGCGATGTTCGGTCATAGCCCGGAACCGGTTGCCCGCGCGCTCGAAGAACAGGCAAGGCGGGGTTTTACCGCCATGCTGCCCGGCGTAAACACACCGGATGTGGGCGCGGCGCTGGCGGATCAGTTCGGCCTACCCTACTGGCAGCTCGCGACCACCGCAACCGACGCCAATCGCTTTGTACTGCGTTGGGCGCGGGCGGTCACCGGGCGAACCAAACTGCTGGTATTCGATGGCTGCTATCACGGCACCGTGGACGACACCTTGGTTGATTGTGTGGTCGATGCCGAGGATGGAAAGACAGTCAGCCAAACCGTCAGCAGGGCCAGCTTAATCGGACAAACCGTCGATCTCGGCCTCAATACCGTGGCGGTGGATTTCAACGACCTAGCGGCAGTGGAACGCGAACTCTCCAGCGGGGAAATCGCCTGCCTGCTCACCGAACCCGCACTCACCAACTGCGGTATGGTTCCGGCCCTGCCCGGGTTTATCGCCCGTCTGCGCGAGCTGACCACACGCTACGGTACCTTGCTGATTCTGGACGAGACCCATACCATTTCCAGCGGCCGCGGTGGCTGGGCGCGCAACGCCGGTATCGAGCCGGATTTCGTTGTCTTCGGCAAACCGATTGCCGGTGGATTGCCCGCAGCGGCCTATGGCTTCAGCGCGGTACTGGCCAAACGCATGCAAGCAGCCAAGGACGCAGCGCCACCCGGTCACTCCGGTATCGGCACGACCTTGTCCGGCAACATGCTGACCCTCGCTGCCCTGCATGCCACGCTCACCGAGGTCGCCACGCCAGCGGCCTACGAACATATGCTGACCCTCGCCGCGACCCTCGAACAGGGCTTGACTGCCTTGTTGGCACGCCATGCCCTGCCGTGGTGCATCACCCGAATCGGCGCACGGCTGGAATTGCAGTTCTGCCCAACCGCACCCGTCAATGCCCGAGAAGCCCGTGCCGCCCAGCAGGACGAACTGGAACACGCCATCCACCTCTACCTGCTCAATCGCGGCGTGCTGCTGACCCCGTTTCACAACATGATGCTGGTCTGTCCCGAGACCCGTCCGGCGGATATCGACAAGCTGCTCACGGTGCTCGACGACTGCCTGTCGACGTTGACAGCACACTAACCGGCGCAATCAACAAACGTCATCGAATCCTGCGACCGAGCTCGTTCAACGGCACTCAGGCGTCAGGTAACCGATCCGGCAAGACACGCCGTCGCGTCTGAATCAGCACGTAGCCACACAAGGCCACGCCCAAAGCGCCCACCAGCCAGATCAGTGCCTCGCTGGTGGAGGATTTCATGGCGACGCCAGCAAGCAACGGCCCGAAAATGGCGCTGGCGGTATAGGCCATGGAAATAAGCCGAACATTAACCGACAAATCCCCGTGACCGGCTTTGGTCGAAGCCACGATCGCCAACGTCAGATAACCGGTAATCGTGCCGCCCATCACAAAAAACGTAACGGCAAGACCGTTAAATCCCAGCGGAAAACTGGTCACAATCGCCATCAGGATGGTCATGCCAGCATTCACCAACACCGCAAATACGAGGCCACGGTGGTCGGCAAGCCAGCCCATGAGGTATTGCAATAGCAACCCGCCGAACCCGAAATAGGTCAGCAGGGTGACCATCTGGTCGGCACTAAGATCACGCCCTGCGCCGAAAATGGGGAACAGACCCGAGAACGCCGCTTCCGTGATACCGCCAATGGCCGCGGTTGCCACACCCAAAGCCAAAATGAGATTACGCGGCGACGGACCCTGACCTGAGGCGCGCTTGACCTGAACCATCTTGGCCCTCGGCGCCACGCCTGCAAACGCGAGCGGGATGAAGGCCATGCCAGTGAAGATCAAGCCCAGCACCAATGGCCCGGATCCTTCAATACCAACCCAATTCGTCGTTAGCGGGGCCACGATGGGCGCGATCCCGATCATGGTTTCGTGAAACCCGACCAAACGCCCCCGACCCTGCGTGGGGGTAATCCCGTACAACCAGGGTTCCAGACCAATCCAGCGCAAGCCCATGCCCAACCCGATCACGACCACCGCGGGCAACCATGCGTATGGCCCCACATTCAGCATGACCAGAAAACCGATCATGGTGACCAGCAAGCCCAAGGCGATAACCTTCGCATGCCCGAGGCGGACATTCAGTCGGGGTGCGATGGCCAAACCAATCAGCATTCCCAACCATTGGGCAGATACAAGCACCCCGAGCTCGGTGGCATTGAGCCCATGTTGCGCCAGCCAAACCGGCAACACCACGAACCCGATACCGAATTGCCCCAGTTGCGAGAATATCGAGACTACATTAAGCGCGGCCACCGTACCCCAGTCGATGGGGTGCTGCTGGGTCATGGAAACCTACCTCGGGACGGCTGCACAAGACAGTATTTCTTCGGGCACAGGGAAAGTCTGCCCTGCCGCAGTGCGACGCACGTCATTCAAATACGGAGCACAAGGCGGGCGTTGGCCGATGAAGACATGAATCGATTCGTGCAGCGACTCCTTGCCGTACTTTGATCACGCCAGTGAGACAATGGCTTCAATTTCAACCAGAACATCGCGCGGCAGACGGGCAACCTGCACGGCAGAACGGGCGGGGCGGTGATCGCCGAATGCCGCTTCGTACACGCCGTTCATTGCGACGAAATCCTGCAAGTCCTTGAGAAATACCGTGGTTTTGACCACTTGGGACAGCGTGCCGCCCGCCGCTTCGATCACCGCGCGCAGATTGTCGAACACCTGTTGGGTTTGTACCTTGATATCGCCCTCAACCAGCGTGCCATCGGCACGCAACGGGATTTGCCCCGAGGTAAAGAGCATTGTGCCGACAGCAATCGCCTGCGAATAAGGACCGATCGCGGCCGGTGCGTTAGAGGTCTGGATCTGCTTCATATTGTCTCCTGATGAATGGTTTGGCCCGAATACTCGAATCGGGCCCGTTTAACGTGACATAACAATTCGTAGGCGATCGTACCGACGCGAGAGGCCACCGCGTTTACCGGTACCTGATCGCCCCATAATTCCACGCGGCTGCCTATATCCGCCTGCGGGAGATGAGTCAGGTCAACCGTCAGCATGTCCATGGACACCCGACCGATCAGCCGGGTCAACTGACCGTCCACGGCGACCGGCGTGCCGGTCGGGGCTGTTCGGGGATAGCCGTCCGCATAACCGCAGGAAACGACACCCACTCGGGTCGGGCGATCGGCGACAAAAGCGCCACCATACCCCAACGGTTCGCCACGGGCGATGATGCGCACCGAGATGATTCCGCCCTCAAGCCGCATCACCGGGCGCAACTGCTCGGCAATCGATGCGCCCGCCTTGCCGACGAACGGATCGGCGCCATACAGCATGATGCCCGGCCTGGCCCAATCGGCACGTGCGCCCGACCAGCCCAGTACGGCGGCGGAATTGGACAGGCTGACCGGCGCATCGATGCCCATCGTGGCAGCATGAAACGTTTCGAGCTGCTGCAGCATATGCCCGGACTCCGGCTCATCCGCGCGAGCAAAATGACTCATCAACACGATTTGTGCAATAGAGGGATGATTTTTCAGACGTTCGTATGTTGCCCGATACTGATCGGGCGCGATGCCCACCCGATGCATGCCGCTGTCCATTTTCAACCAAACCGTGATCGGGCGAGTCAGATGCGCTGCCAACAGGGCATCGACCTGCCAGCGGTGATGCACCACGATCCAGAGGTTGTGAATCTGAATGTCGAGTAATTCGGATACGTCAAAAAAGCCCTCCAGCAACAGGATGGGGGCGGTAATACCCGCCGCGCGCAAGCTCAGGGCCTCTTCGATCATGGCAACCGCAAAACCATCGGCCTCATCGGCGATGGCGCGTGCGCATTCGACGGCGCCATGGCCGTAGGCGTCGGCCTTCACCACGGCCAACGCACGGCCGCCATGCGCCGCTTTGGCCAGTCGATAGTTATGTCGAAACGCATCCAAGCGGATGTGCGCAACAAGCGGACGACTCATGAATGTACGATCCTGAACCTTATGAGCCCATCACTTGGGATTTCGGCACGACCCGCGTGGCCCTTGAATACGTAGCTTGTTTGCCGCCGTAGCGAGACAATCCCAGATCATCGGCTGCGATTGCTGTGGGTCGACCGGCCAGCAGATCCGCCAGAACATGCGCCGATCCGCAGGACATCGTCCAACCCAATGTGCCGTGACCGGTGTTGAGCCATAAATTATCGTAACCGGTCGCGCCGATGATGGGCGTGCCGTCGGGTGTCATGGGACGCAATCCGGTCCAGAACGTGGCGTCCTCGACATTTCCGCCCTGCGGGAACAGATCGCCGACCACCATTTCCAGCGTTTCGCGACGACGTGGGTTGAGGCCGAGATCGAAGCCCGCCAACTCGGCCATGCCGCCCAGGCGAATGCGATTATCAAATCGTGTGATCGCGACTTTATAGGTTTCGTCCATGATGGTGGAAACCGGCGCGGCATCGGCATGCGTAATCGGCACCGTCAAGGAATACCCCTTGACCGGATAGACGGGAATATCGATGTTCAGGGTTTTCAGCAGCTGGCGCGAGTAACTGCCCAAGGCCACCACGAATTGATCGCCTTCGACCCGCTCGCCTTTGGGCGACTCAATGCCGGTGATCCGGTTGTTCGTTTTGAGGAATCGTGAAATCGGGAAGTTGTAGCGAAACGTAACGCCCAGCTTACGGGCCTCCGCCTCAAGCGCGGTCGTGAACATATGGCAGTCGCCGGTTTCATCGCCCGGCAAACGCAGGCCGCCGACAATTTTTTCACTGACAAGGCCCAGTGCGGGTTCCGCGCCCACACAACCGGCCCGATCCAGCAATTCGTAGGGCACGCCGCATTCTTCAAGAACAGCAATATCCTTGCTGGCAGAATCCAGTTGTTTCTGGGAACGAAAAAGCTGCAGGGTTCCCTGGGTGCGCTGCTCGTAGACTACGCCTGTTTCATCGCGCAATTCACCCAGACAATCTCGGCTGTATTCGGCCAGGCGAACCATGCGCGACTTGTTGATGGCATAACGTTCGGAGGTGCAGTTACGCAGCATCTTGCCCATCCACTGCAACTGAAAAAGGGAACCATCGGGGCGGATGGAAAGGGGCGCGTGGCGCTGGAACAGCCATTTGGCCGCCTTCAACGGAATGCCCGGCGCGGCCCAGGGCGCAGAGTAACCCGGCGACACCTGACCGGCATTGGCAAAGCTCGTTTCCATGGCTGCGCTGGGCTCTCGATCAACCACGGTCACTTCGAAGCCCGCACGGGCCAGATAATAGGCGCTGGTAACACCCACCACACCGCTTCCGAGCACTATGATCCGCATCGCCTACCTCCAGAAAATCAAAGCTACTACACAAGAAATTCTATTGATCTCGTGACAAACGATTATCTGTAAATATGGATATTTCAATAATAGAAAACTATATTTTCTACAAATGTGTATATATTTTTCTGAAAATTTGCACCGCACCCAAAGAAGGCACAACCCATGCGCATCCGCACTCATTCGGTTCGAGAGCTGGACAAAATCGACCGCAAGATTCTGGACATACTGCAACAGAACGCCCGCATCTCCGTCAGCGATCTGGCCGAACAGGTCGGTCTATCCGTCACACCCTGCGGCGAGCGAATCAAACGGCTGGAAAAAGAAGGGGTCATTCTCGGATATCACGCCCGGCTCGATCCTCAGGCGCTGGCGTTATCGCTGCTGGTCTTCGTGGAAATCAAGCTGTCGGCAAAATCCGGCGTGATGTTCGAAAACTTCAAACGGGAGATCATCAAGCTGCCCAGCATTCTGGAATGTCATCTCGTGTCAGGCGAGTTCGATTACCTGATCAAGGCGCGGATCTCGAAGATGTCCGATTACCGGAAACTGCTCGGTGAAATCCTGTTGGCCTTGCCCGGCGCACAGGAGTCGAAGAGTTACATCGTGATGGAAGAGGTCAAGGAAACACTCGCCCTGCCATTGGAGACAGCAGAGGTTCCTTAAGGCAATCGGGTGAGACTCCTATGTTGCTTCATTAAATGGTCAAAAAAGTGTCACTTAATTTTCACTTTGCTCCTCGAAGATGCTGAGCCTTACATAAAATTGAAAAGGACAGCGAAATAATGAAGTCTCAACCCAAAATTACCCATATCGCCTGGCTCGTGGCCGCAATGGTATCCGGCCTGATGCTCAGCGGATGCAACAGTTCTAGTGACAACACGGCATCAAACGCACCTAGCGATGTGAGTTTGATTGCCGGTGACTATGAGCTAAATACCAATCTGGGCAAGCCGGTGACCTTTGTTAGCCACGACGGTACGGTCAGTCCAGCCGCGCCTTTCCAGATGACCATTGGCTATGGCAGCGAAGCCTTCCATAACCCGAAAGACCCTGCCGATATTTTCTACACTGCGTCTGACCGTGGCCCGAACATCAAGTGCGAGGATTCGGCTAAAGCCCCGGTTAATCTCGCCGATTTTTGTGGCGCTCTCGACAGCACAGGCACATTCCAGGTCGATAACAACGGCAAAATTTTTCCCGCACCTTTCTTCGACCCGACTATTTATCAGTTCAAGCTGGTGCAACAAGGTGGCACCATGCAGCCGACTTTAGTTAAAACTATCCCGCTGTTGGATCAAGACGGTAACCCAATCGGTGGGCTATCAAACGATTTACCGGATCGGCCAAAAGATTTAACCACAGTGGCCAGTACCGACACAGTGGTTGCCAATACCGAAAACGGCTACAGCAATACCGCCGAGCGTTTGCCTTTCAACCAAAACAGCCTCGATACCGAAGGCATGGCGCAACTGCCCGACGGCAGCTTCTGGATTGGCGAGGAATACGCGCCCAGTATCGTACATGTGGCTGCCGATGGTCGCGTGCTTGAACGGGTTGTTCCAAACGACAGCGGCGTGATGAATGACATCACCAACAAATCAATGAGTGTGTGCGATGCGCTGAAAAACGGCACACCGCAAACACCGGCCGCCAATTATCCGATTACCTGCGGTTTGCCGGGCATTTTAGACCTGCGTTCACTGAACCGTGGGATCGAAGATGTGGCAGTTTCGCCTGATGGCAAAACGCTGTATTTCGGCATGCAAAGCCCCTTGGCCAACCCATCGAAAACTGCTTATAAGTCGTCGCGTAACAATCGCATTTTTACGGTGGCTTTGAACGCTGACGGCAGCTTCGATAAAGTTACCGGCGAATACGTGTACCAACTCGATACGCCGGATACCTTTGTAGCAGATGCCAGCACAAAACAGAACGATGTGAAATTATCCGAAATGAGCGTGACGCCTAATGGTCATTTGATTCAATTGGAGCGCATCAGCAAGGTCACCAAGCTCTATCACAGTGATTTCAGCAAGGCGACGAACATATTGGGCACGAAATGGGATGATCGCGCAACACAGCCTTCGCTGACTGAGCAAACCGATCTGACCGCGGTCGGCATTACGCCCGTAGCCAAAACGCTGGTGTTTGATACGGAAAATGATTACACGCCCGCGCAAACACCCGGGAAGGTTGAAGGTGTGGCTTTCTTGAACGATGAGTACATGCTCCTCACCAACGATAATGATTTTGGTATCAAAGGTGATCCCAGCAAATTCTTCGTGATCAAAGCAACGCAACAAGTTGAAAAGTAAGTTTAACCGAGCACGATTTTATCGCTTAACAGGAAGCAATTCGTTTGAATTTAAAGCCCCCGAGTGTTTCGCGCTTGGGGGCTTTCTTTTCATCATTTACTTACCACAAAAACTTGCATGTAGGGCGATAATCGCCAAGAATCAACATACAAAACAAAGGGGCCGAACCTAATGTCTATTGCTCACACCATCGAAGAACTCTCTCAACGCATCGAACAGGCGTTACCGGAAAGTCTGCGTCAAACCAAAACTGAGATGGACAAAACTATTCGCCAAGCCGTGATGAATGCGTTCCAGAAAATGGAGCTGGTGACTCGCGATGAGTTCGATATCCAAACGCAGGTTCTGGCGCGGACACGAACGAAACTCGAAGCGCTGGAACAGCGCGTAGCCGCTATGGAAGCTGCATTGAACAACAACGCGGAAAACGAATAGGCCATCGTCTCTCCTGAAACAGCGGATGTTTCAGCCGAATCATTCAACTGGGCACTTCGAAAAACCCGTGATTCGTCGTTCCCGCGAAAGCAGGAACCCAAAAAATCAAGGCGCTGGATTCCCGCCTACGCGGGAATGACGGGTTTTACGAGATTCCCAACTGATGTTTGAAAACGCGCCCGTAATAGTCATTCGAATAAAACAGGGATCGTCATGTCCATTGCCAAAGTTTACAGCCGAGCACAAGTTGGTATTGATGCGCCGCTGGTGACAGTTGAAGCGCATGTCACCAATGGGCTACCGGCCATCACACTGGTGGGGCTCGCTGAAACGGCGGTTCGCGAAAGCCGGGATCGTGTCCGTGCCGCGATTTTATCTTCCGGTTTTGAATTTCCACCCAAGCGGCTCACCATCAATCTCGCGCCCGCCGATTTACCCAAAGAAAGCGCTCGATTTGATCTGGCGATTGCCATTGCTATTTTGGCTGTTACCGGACAAATTCCCGGCAAAGATGCCGAAGCGGCGTTACAGCAACTCAAACATTATGAATTCTTGGGTGAATTATCCCTCGATGGCGGCATTCGACCGATTAACGGTTCGCTTTCTGCCGCCATTGCCACGCGTGATGCGCGTCGTATCCTTGTTTTACCCAAGGCCTGCGGGGATGAAGTATCCGTTATCAAGGATATTCACGCCCTGACGGCCCATCATTTAACGGCCGTGGTAGCGCATTTGGCGGGTCAAAAAAATCTCGATGAGATCGTTCCACGTCCCTTGGAACCGATTGATCCGGCAATGGAAGGCGATTTATCCGAGGTGCGCGGCCAACCCAGAGCCAAACGCGCCCTCGCGATTGCCGCCGCAGGCCAGCACAATTTATTGCTGATCGGCCCGCCCGGCGCGGGCAAGAGCATGCTGGCGCAACGAATGCCCGGCATTCTTCCGCCCATGACCGAAAGCGAAGCCATTGAATCGGCTCGTATCGCCTCGATTTCAAGCCAGGGATTCACGCCGGAACGTTTTGGCCTGCGGTCGTTTAGAAGCCCGCATCACTCCGCCTCATCGGTGGCCTTGATCGGTGGTGGCTCGAACCCGAAACCGGGCGAAATTTCACTGGCGCATTTTGGGGTTTTATTTCTCGATGAACTGCCCGAATTTGACCGTAAAGTGCTCGAAGCCCTGCGTGAACCGCTGGAAAACGGCAAAATCACCATTTCACGCGCGGCGCAGCAAGCCGAATTTCCCGCACAATTTCAGTTGATTGCCGCCATGAATCCCTCGCCACAAGGGGTGGAAATCGATTCCATCGCGGCGCAACGTTATCGGGCAAAACTTTCCGGGCCGCTGCTGGATCGTATCGACATGCATCTGGAAATTCCAAGGGTTCCTGCGACTGAATTCAATTCGGTTGCTGCTGAAGAAACGTCTGCCGAGGTTCGCGCGCGCGTCACCGAAGCAAGAGCGGTCATGTTGCGGCGGCAGAGTAAACCCAATGCACAATTATCTTCGAGCGAACTGGGCAACGTAGCCGAACTCGATCCGAAAAATCAGTTGTTTTTGAATCAGGCCATTGAAAAACTCAAGCTATCCGGCCGCGCCCGAAACCGGATTTTAAAGGTAGCCCGTACGATTGCCGATCTGGATGGTAAACCGCAAATTGATACGGCTTGCCTGAGCGAGGCGATGGGTTACCGCAATCTGGATCGATTATTCAGGATCGGCTGACTTTCTTGGCAGTCAAAATCGCCCGCAGCGGTGCTGGATAACCTTCAATCGTTTTGGAACGATCCTGTGGATCAAGAAAATTGGCCAAAGATGGTTTGAAATCTGTCCAATCCGTGGCGCGCTGCTCATCGAGACTGGTCGACTCTTGATTGACGAGGCGTATCGACTCAAAGCCCAGACGGGCCAGCCACACACTGAGCAAGGGCACACTGGGAATGAACCAAACATTGCGCATGCCCGCATAGCGATCGGTTGGGGTCAAAACCTGTTCTGCATCGCCTGCAATCACCAAGGTTTCGAGCACGAGTTCCCCACCCGGCTTCAGGCATTCGGCCAGTTCTTGAATATGCCCGAGCGGGTTTCTGCGATGATAAAGCACGCCCATCGAAAACACGGTATCGAATAACGGCGCCCGGCTTAAGTTTTCAAGCGTCGTGGGAATGATCACGGCCCGTCGTTCACCCAGAAGATGGGCCACCGCATAGAACTGGGCAACGAAACTCAAGGTCGGCTCAACGCCCACCGCGATTGCTGCACCATCGCCCAACATCCGCCAGAGGTGATACCCGCTGCCGGTGCCCACATCCAGAATTTTTTTGCCATCGAGCGGACTGATATGCGCTTGCAGTCGTTGCCATTTGAAATCCGAACGCCATTCTGTGTCGATAAACACGTCATACAGTGAAAACGGTCCTTTGCGCCAGGGTGACAATTGGCGAAGTTGCCGCTCTAGGGATTCCTTTACCACTTTCCTGTTTTCGGACTCAACATCGGATGCACGAACCGAAACCACCGGCTGATCCAGTGTCACGACCCGTTCAGCAGGAATAGCGGGCAACTGCGCGACGACCTGACTCCATTCTTCCCAGTGCCCGTGATTGATGTCATCGAATCGCGCAGCGTGCGCAATTAACCATTGGGAAAACGCTGCCTTGTCGCCGTCGGCATCCCCATGGGCGCCCATCGTCGTTGACGCCATTGCCAGAAATCGGCCTTTGATCGTGTTCGGTTCCATTTTTTCTATTTAATCGCCAGCCATGAGGCAAAAGCGTAGTGTTTGCCGAGCAGGATGGTTTTGCTAAATCCGGCTTCGCGGAAACGTTTTATGTGCGCTTGCTCGGTTTCTGTTCTCAGGACGTTTTCCAGTGCCTGTCTTTTTTGGGCGATTTCCAGTTCGGAATAACCGTTTCGCCGCTTGAACTCATGGTGCAATTCCGTGCTGATGCCTTGCAATGCCTCGTCTTCATCGTGAATTTTCTCAACCAGAATCAGCCCGCCGCCGGGGTTCAATCCCGCATGGATTTTTTTCAGCAGATCCAGCCGTTTCTCCGGTTCGATAAATTGCAGGGTGTAGGCCAACACAATCAAGGACGCATTGCAGTACTCATGCATCGTGATGTCCCCGCAATGCAGCGTGATCGGCACACTGGCCTGAAATGAACTAATGTGTTCTTTCGCGCGCGAAATCATGGCTTGTGAAGAATCGATAGCATGAATTGTGACCGAATCGGCCTCGATGCCCGAAGCTAAGACGCCACTTTTCAAGGCCAAGGTGATCGCACCGAGCGAGCAGCCCAAATCGAAGAGATTGCTGTTTTCTCGGACGAGCAAACGCGCGACATCCTTGATCAGATCAAGCGTGAACCCGTATCCAGGCACCGATCGTTTGATCATGTCCGGAAAAACAGCGGCCACTTCCTGGTTGAAACAAAAAGGCCCCGGTTTTTCGGGGGTGTCGAACAGTTTGTCTGTTCCACCCTTGATCGATGCGAATTGATCCCATTCGTTGTTGTTCATAGGTCACATCTTGAAAACCACCAGTCTCGGATTTCAGTTTCTGTGCCCTGAAAAACGATACGGTGTTTTTTCTTGTTGATTTGATAGTCGTACATCGGGTCGTAGTAGCCGACCAGTAATTGCTCGATCAGAGATTCGATGCCGTGTTTATTGCCCGATTCGAAATAGTGACTCAATCCCGCGAGCGCCAGGGCGAACAACTCTTTATGCCGCGTATGGCCCAGCCGTTTCTTGATGGCATCCAGCGACTGAAGAATACTCGTTTTCAATGTTTCTTCAGCCTGTTCGCGGCCGTAAATCCGAATGAGTTTTTGAAACCTGCTGGTGATGTAATCTTCGAATACCTGCTCGATCCGTTTTTCGACGGGTGTGTGCAAAACCACCAATGGCGCGGTTTGCATGGCTTCCCATAAAGGCAATGGAACACGACGCGCGCCGATCTTTGAGCCCTCGTCTTCCAGCATGATGGGCGTATCAGGGCAGGCCACCTGATTTCTCATCAACGCAATGGCAATCTCGTTATCGATGCTGATTTGTGGCGGCTGTGCCTCCAGTTCCTGCCCGAAGGCCGAACCCTTGTGATGGGCAATACCTTCCAGATCGACAAAGCGTTGGCACTGATTGAGTAACACCGTTTTTCCGGTGCCGGTTCGCCCGCCCAGAACGATCAGTTTCGCTTGCGCCGTATCCGCTTCAAGCCTATCCAGCAAAAAACGACGCAAGGCCTTGTATCCGCCAACGATTCGCGGAACCGTGATGCCAGCATCATCCATGAGCATGCGTTGCGTCAGGCGTGACCTCAGGCCTCCACGAAAGCAATAAAGCATGCCATTGGGGTGTGTTTCAAAAAATTCTGCCCATTGCGCGATTCGCTGTTGCTTTTGTTGTTCATCTACTAACGCGTAACCTAAGGCAATGGCGGCGTCCTGTCCTTGCGACTTGTAACGGATACCAACGAGGTGACGTTCCTCGTCCGTCAAGAGCGGAATATTGGTTGATTTAGGAAAAGCGCCCGCGTTGAATTCAATCGGTGCGCGCACATCCAGTAGCGGAATGTTTTCAAGGAAAACCCGCTTAAGATCCGTTTCCTTGGGTGCACAATCGACCATCAGAACGCGCCGAAGCGGACTGTTTTTTCGTTGGGCTCGGCGGCAATGATTCGACCAATGGGTTCGGCATGTTTACCTTTGGCTTTAAGTAATTCCCGGACCTGTTCGACAGCCGTTTGCGCCACACTGATGAGCAAACCACCGGATGTTTGCGGATCGCAGACGATGGCTTTTTCCTCGTCCGTCATATCGTCGAGGTGTTTTCCGTAGCTGGCAAAATTACGGTGGGTACCGCCTGGAATTTGTTTTTCTCTTAAATATCTATCGATATTTCTGATTTTCGGTATCCGTGCCAGATCAATCACGGCAGCTGTTCCACTTCCCTGACATAGTTCCAGCAGGTGTCCGCCCAATCCAAAACCGGTGACATCCGTCATCGCATGAACCTCACTTATGTGTCCGAGTTCATAACCGATCTGATTGAGCTGGCACATCAAATCGGGTGCCGTATCCCGATCCTCATCGCGCAATACACCTGATTTTTGCGCGGTGGTCAAAATGCCGATACCCAATGGTTTGGTCAAAAACAGGTAATCGCCCACTTGAGCTTGATCGTTTCGCTTGAGGTGATCGAGTGCAACGCGACCGGTGACTGCCAAACCGAAAATGGGTTCTGGCGCATCGATGGAATGCCCGCCGGCCAGTGGAATGCCCGCATCGTGACAGGCTTGTTTTCCACCATCGATGACGGCAGAGGCGACTTCTGCTGATAATTTATCGATGGGCCAACCAAAAATAGCAATCGCCATCAGGGGTTTGCCGCCCATCGCATAAATATCGCTGATGGCATTGGTTGCAGCAATTCGCCCGAAGGTGAACGGATCATCCACGATGGGCATGAAAAAATCGGTGGTGCTGATGATGCCGGTACCGTCGCCCAGATCCATGACGGCTGCATCGTCCTTGGAGTCGTTACCCACGATGAGTTGGCTGAAATGGGCTTTTTCAATATTGCTGGTCTTCAGGATTTCATCAAGCAAGGCAGGCGATATCTTGCAGCCACAACCGGCCCCATGGCTGTATTGGGTTAGACGAACGGGTTCTTTGGAGGTGTATTGCATGGTTCGGCGTGTTCGGTTGTGTTGGTTTAACTAAAGAATGTTTTTATTCTTTTGTTAGTGATGATTAATGGCAAAGACTGTTTTGCCGTTCAAGTCGCAAGAGGCCATTTTATTGAACGACTTACTGAAATGCGAACCTCTGTATGGTTCATCCTTTCCATTGTGGATGGATGGTTGAGAAATGTGGATAACTTTTTTCTCCCCGAGTTACGCCCAGTTTATCCGCAGTTTGTTATTTTGGGCAGCGCGACCGACCGCGGATAACTGCTTCCTGACTTTTTCGGCCTGGGTACGAGGGTCATCGATCCGATTGACAGATCAGTTGGTTGTCGGACGACCATGATGAAGAGATGACTTCTGATCCTCTGCGCGCGTTGGTACCAACAACAGAAAGGCTTGTGTGGTGAATAGCATGGATGCGCCCAAGAGATGCAGTGGTTGCAGGAGGGTAGGCAGATGCAAGGTGATGAGCATTGTCCCTGAAAGGATTTGTATGATGACGATTAAAAAGAGCACGCCCAATGCCCGATTGACCCGCGCGTCCGTACCAAAGAACCGCAGCATTAACCAGAGATTAATGATAATGACAATCAGAGCGCCCGCCATATGGACGTTCAACACAGCACCCACGTGATCAAGCCAGGATACGACAGTGGTCAGGTGTTCGTTGGTTCCCATTTGATCTACCCGCTCACGAACCTGGGCCCCCAGACCGGTTTGAACCACGGTGATCACCATGGCGATGGGCAACAGGAGAAACCCGCGTCGCCCGATGCGTGCAGGTTGGCGACTGGATGAGGGAAATGTCCGTGTGACCACCGCCATCAACAAAAACAGGACACCGAACGACAACATCATATGGGTGGTGACCACGGCCGAATGGAGGTTGGTGTCGATTACCACGGCGCCAAGCCACCCGTTCAGCATCACCAGGCCCAATGCCCCGCCCGCGAGCCAGGGAAGGGCATTGTCCTGTCGGCGTGCCAGAAAAGCGAGGACGCAGGTCAGAATCGAGAGCAGCCCGATCAGCGTTCCTGTCAGACGATTGAGGTATTCGGTCCAGGTTTTGACTGGATCGAACGGCATTTTGTCGTAGCCGAGCCGGGCGTAGGTGTGTCGGTAATCGGGTGGCAGATCGGCTGCGCTGAACGGGGGAACGACGCGTCCGAAACAGGTCGGCCAGTCGGGACAACCCATACCCGCGCCCGTTGCACGCACGGTGCCTCCTACCCAAATCAGGAAGAGCACGGCCAGCATCGTCACGATGGCCATGATATGCAGTTGTTTTTGTCTGTTCATCGGGGTGTGTTTCCTGTTCACGCGTTGATCGTCAGGCCACTTAAAGCCGGATGACGATCGAATCAGCCGCTAAAAATATGGGGTTACCTGTCTTCGTTGTTATTATTTGGGATTGCTCGGCACAGCAACGGATCGTGGTCGCCAACGTTTGTATCCCAACAACAAGCCCGACAGCAGGGTCACGGGCAGCAAGACAACGCTCCAGAACCAGATTGCCCGACCACCGATGCCCATCACACTGCCGGTGTGAACGGCGGCAAGCCAGTCTTCGAATGACAGGGAAATCGCGTCCTGCGCACCATTGCTGTACCGCGTACCAAATGGCCCGAAGCTGCCGGGGGCCGTGCAGCGTACCAGTGACCGTCCGTCCGTCTGCCACCAGATCATGTCCACCTGTGCGCCGGTGCACGATAAGGCGTCGCCTGGCACCGATGCGAACAGTCTGCTGTCTGGCGGTGCGAAAGAGTTCAGTGATTGATCGGTGATTTGGGCAAAAAGTCCTGTCGATGCACAAATCAACCAAACCCAGGCGGCCAGATACACCAGTCGACGGTGGACGGAAACAACCGGCTCGCTTCCTTGCTGATTCCGGTGTCCTCGCCGATACCATTGTCCGAGGAGAAAAAGCAGAATCACGCCGATGGATGAGAGCGCAACCAAGACCGCTCCAATCGGACCCCTGCTCAGGGATCGATGAATTGAACCGAGCCAGTAAACGGCATCATGATGAGCAGGTCGTTCACCAACCAGTATTTTCCGATACGGATCGATAAAAAGTTCGAACACTTTTCCTTCGGGGCCTTTTACGGTCGCCATGACCGTGTCTTGAGGCCGTTCAGGCATGTTCAGGCTGAGTAATTGATCGTGTGGCCGCCACCGGTGTACGTGCTCCATCACGCTGTTTAGATTCATCCCCTGCCCTTCGCCCACAGCGGATACGGTCCACAGGTCGGGCGCAAGGACGCGTTCGAATTCCCGAGCGAAGGCCAAACCCGCACCCGAGAGCGCGATCAGGGTTAGTGGCAGGGTCAGTGTGACACCGAGCCAGATATGCAACCGAATGCGCCACCGGGGCGGTATCACGCTAGATTCTTTAGTGTTCGTGTTGTTCATGTCGTTACATTGCGGGATCGGATGTAGCGCGTTCCGATGTGCATTGGAGCCCGCGGGGATCAAGGCCGAAAAAAACCGAGAACCGAATCATGATTGGGGCCATGATTCAAAAATCAGTTGTTTGAGATCAGCCGCGATCTGATCGCTGGTTTCCTGCTGATCGATCAGCAGGCGTGCATTACCTTTGGGATCAAAGACATAGATCGAAGCACTGTGATTGACTTCGTAATAGCTATTTTTGTCCGGGTATCCCTTGCCATAACTGTAGGCCACCCGATAACGTTTGGTGACGGCCTTCAATTGGCTTTGTGTGCCGGTCAAACCGATAATCCGGGGTGAGAAATAACGGACATACTTGTCCAATACCGCCGGAGTATCGCGATTGGGATCGACCGACACGAACAGAACCTGAACGTCATCGGCTTGTTTACCCAATGAGTTGAGGGCGGTTGCCAGACGGGTCAGGGTTTGTGGGCAAACATCCGGACAAAAGGTATAGCCAAAATACAGCAGAACAATATGGCCACGATAGTCTTTACCGGTCACGGCCCGGTCGTGCTCGTCGGTGAGGTTAAAGGTCAGTGGCGCCATGATCCCGGTAATATCGGTGGCATTCCAGTGCACAGGCTGCTTGCTGCACCCGCTTGCGAAAATAACCAACCAAGACAAAATCAGCGTGAGAAATAACCAGTTGCCGCGCCGGTCACGAACCAAGTCTTGCATGAGCGCACCTCAAGTTGTTGTGTATGGATCCGCCATCGGATGCGGCGTGTGTTGTGCGGTAGGTGCGAGGACGACGGGCGGGGTTGTGTCCATCTTGCTGCGTTGTGACCAACGAACCAACAGAACCAGCGCACCCAGAACGCTCATCATGGCGGCCGGAATCCAGGTCACCAATCCACCCAGCGCCTGTTCTTGAAGTAGGTTTAGTGGTAAAACCCGTCCACACAAGGCGTATATGGGATACAGATCCGTCGTGCTCAGCGCGATGTACGCGCCGAGCAGTATTTGTGGAAACATCACCAGGAACAGGACCAGCAGACGAACGCCGTAGTGGCGTGTCTCGAGCATCCCGGCGGGTGGTTGACGGAAGATCATCCACCAGAACATGAGACCATCGATGGCCATGCCCCAGTTCATCGCGTTGTACAGCGGCATGCTAAGCATGGCGTCGAAATGGATGCCTGGTATCAGCCAGAAATAGATGATGGCGACGAACAGGAGGCCGGATACAAAAGGTGCCTGAATCATGCGGATCGGCCATGTAATGGCAGGATAGCGCGCGCGGAATGTGATCATGATCCGAATCATGTATTGCGGCAATCCTGCTAACAGCACGGAGGCGGGAGCGGAAACGGCAATCAAGAATGGCCCCAGATGGTGCAGAACCAGATGCTGTGTCCGGTGCATGAAAAAACTGAAGCGGCCGTAGTAATCGATTTGTGTTTGCAGCACAAGATAGATACTGACAAGCCCCAAGGCGAACAACAGCGTATCCCAGCCAGCCTTGCGGTTGAGCCGTCGAAGACCCCGAAAATACAGCACGGCTGCCAGCAGGCAGACCCCGAGAACCGTGGGGGAAAACTCATATGGCAGCAGAAAGGCGGCAGCGCTGGCCACCGAACTGAACAGAGCGCTGGTCGGTGAATCGGTCACCGCCGGCTCACAAAATCCGGGCAGTAGCCGGCCGGTTCGGCTTGACTTGATTGAACAATAGGGGTGTTCATCGCCATGGCGTGATGACGGTGATTACCAGGAGGACCAGCCGCTGATCGGCAGGTAGTGATCGACCAGTAATAAGGCAAACAGGACCGTAAGGTAGGTGATTGAAAAACCGAATAGACGCATCGCCTGACGATCACTGTCAACAAACATCAATCGATAGGCACGAATGGCGAACAAACCGCCGAGCACGGTCGCGCCGATCAGGTAGAAAGGTCCACTCAAGCCGACGGTAACCGGCAAGTAACTCACCGGGATAAGAACCAGGGCATAGGCGAAAATACTGCGTTTGGTATAGGCCACCCCTCGTATCACCGGCATCATGGGTACCCCTGCTTTGGCATATTCGTCTCGCCGTGCAATGGCAAGCGCCCAAAAGTGGGGTGGTGTCCAGACAAATATGATCAGAAACAAGGCAAATGCCTCCCAGCCAATCTGACCGGTGATGGCGCACCAACCCAGCATGGCCGGCGCCGCGCCAGAAGCGCCGCCTAGGACGATGTTCTGTGGCCCGATCCATTTGAGATAGCGCGTGTAGATCACGGCGTAGCCGATCAGTGTCAGGAGTGTCAGTACGGCCGTCAGCGGATTGACCAAGGTCCAGATGATCACGAGGGCGAGGGAGGCTAGCGATAAGGCAAATACGGTGGCGGATCCCCTCGAGATATTTCCCATGGGTAGCGGACGATTCTGGGTGCGGCCCATTACCGTATCGATTTCCCGGTCCGCGATGTGGTTTAACGCGGCCGCCGACGCACCGGCGAGCGCAATGCCTACTGTCGCAGCCAGTACCGTGGCCCAAGGCAGATTACCCGGTGGGGCAGCGAGCACCATGGCGACCAGCGCGGTAAAAACCACCAGCGAGACGACTTTGATCTTGCAGAGTTTCACATAGCTACGCCAGGGGATCACCTGCATTAGCATGAGGGTTTGGGTACGTACGGTCATGGTTTGGCTCCACTTACGATGTGCCGTTGAACCTTAATGGTTCATCGAGAGGCACCTGATTTAATTGCCGGCAAGCTTGAGAAGATGTTTTAAGTCCTTGAGCAACCCAGTGGGCTCAAACCCGGTTGGGTAGCGCAACACCAGAAAACCTTGGGGATCAACGATATAAACGGATCCGGGTGCCAATGGCCAATGATCGGCGGTAACGACATGGATGTTGCTGTCCACCCACTTCGCTCCCTCGGTCAGGGGTGACGCGGATGTCGGCAAAACAAGCACGAGGCGCACTTCACGCATGGCGCGGTCTTGTGCCAGGCGAATGCGGCGCAAGGTGTCCATCAGGTCTAGGCAATGCTGATCGCAGGGATTGGTCTGAGGAAGAACGGAGTTCGTTTTGTGAGCCGGGTTGTAATAAACCAATGTCCACTTGCCTCGAAACAGATCACCCGAGATCGCCTCGCCTTGATCGTTGATCATCGGTGGTGGTGAAAACTGTTGAGCCGGTGTGATGAGCTCGCCATGTTCCAGACCACCCTTGAAGGAGCCGGCATGGAAATGAAAAACCAACCAGGCCAAAGCGAGGGGCAGACCGAAGATGAGAACCAACCCACCGATCACGATGCCTTTGCGTTGCGGCAACACGCTGCTTATACCGTCCATCGCTTTGCTCCTTTGCCGCGGGCGCGCTTGAATCCGTGTCGGATATATAAACCCACCAGAATGACTGCAAAGCCGAACCACTGAGCGGCATAGCCATAGTGCCGCGTGGGTCCGAAGGCATGCATGGCCTTTTCTCGAATGGCCATGACTTCGGAGCCGTCGGGATAGATCACGACGGGAAGCAATGGGTATCCCAAGAGCTGTGCCATACGCTCGGGTTGCACGGCTTGAATGACGTTTGGCCAACCGGATGAAAACTCCTGACTGCCTTGAAGGGTAAAGGGTGGTTTATCGGGTTTGAGCGCGAGTCCAGTGACGGTTACCTCGGTTATCGGCACACTGACCTTGGGGCGTTGTTGACGGCTTTCGCCCAGAGGAATCCAGCCGAGATTGACGAGTACGGCAGGCTCATTTGCGGCTGCCGTGTTCAGTCGAAGCGGTGCAAGCAGGTAATAACCCACCTGCCCATCACGCACCCGGTTATCCAGCAGGAAGAGATGGGCAGGATCGTACAGGCCCCGGGCCCGAACGTGCAGGGAGAGCGGCCCCGTGTTCTGACTTTTGTTCTGAAAGCCCAGTGGTTGAGGCGCTGCTGTTTCTGCAGCCGCTTCGCGTGCGAACAGAACCTTTTTTTCGGTGGCACGATGGATTTGCCAAACGCCTAGGGCTATGAAGCCCGGCAATAGCAGAAGGGTGAAAACGGTTTGTGCCAGTGCGGGTTGAAAACGCATGACCCCCTCTCTTGGTGATATCCGCCTGTCGACAATGAAGGTGTTCAATCGGATTCACTCATTGCAATTGCGTGAACAGAAGACCGTTCGTGTGAATCGTGCTTGGATGTTGAGCGCACGACATGAACGGCCGCATCTGGTTTCAGGTTTAAAGCGCAGACCTTGCCAAAACCCATCACTCGTACGCCTTGGGACCTTCGTCATGCAACTGCTTGGCGGTCGGTGGCGTGGTAAACGTGTGGTAAGGCGCGGGCGAAGGGATGACCCACTCCAGCCCCCTTGCGCCATCCCATGGCCGGGCTCCCGCTGCTTTTCCACCGCGATAGGCCTTGATCAAAACCACGATAAAAATCAATTGTGAGAAGCCAAAGATGAAGGCGCCGACTGTTGAAATCATATTGAAATCCGTGAATTGAACCGCGTAGTCGGGAATCCGGCGCGGCATGCCGGCCAAGCCAGCGAAATGCATGGGGAAAAAGGTGATGTTCATCGAGATCACCGATAACCAAAAGTGCCATTGGGCGAGGCGTTCGTCGTACAGATGCCCAGTCCACTTGGGCAGCCAGTAGTACACGCCGGCAAATATGCCGAACAGAGAGCCGCTCACCAGCACATAGTGAAAATGCGCAACCACGAAATAGGTATCTTGGTACTGATAATCTGCGGCTACGTTGGCGAGCATCACGCCGGAAAATCCACCGATGGTAAACAATATGATGAACGCGATTGCCCAGAGCATTGGCGCTTCGAAGCTCAGAGACCCGCGCCACATGGTCGCAACCCAGTTGAAGATCTTGATGCCGGTGGGCACCGAGATCAGCATGGTGGAGTACATGAAGAATAACTGCCCCCAAACCGGCAACCCGACCGTAAACATGTGGTGCGCCCAGACGATCGTCGCCAGGAACGTGATGACGGCCGTCGCGTAAAACATCGATTTACGCCCAAAGATGGGTTTGCGTGAGAACGCCGGAACCACTTCGGAGATGATGCCGAATGCCGGCAAAATCATGATGTAGACTTCGGGATGGCCGAAAAACCAGAAGATGTGTTGGAACAACACCGGGTTCCCGCCCGCTTCAAAGAAATGAGTACCCCAATGGCGATCCGACAACACCATGGTCGCGGCAATGGCCAAGGTGGGCATGGCCAGCAGGAACAAAAAGCCGGTAATCAGCCACGACCAGCTGAATAGGGGCATATCCATCAGCTTCATACCCGGTGCCCTCATCTTCAGGATGGTGAGGATGATGTTCAGCGCACCGAAGAACGACGAAACCCCCATGATGTGGATGGAAACGATCATCCAGTCGATCGATTCCGGTCCGAAGCTGCCGGATAACGGCGGGTAGAACGTCCATCCACCGTTTGGAGCACCCCCATGAATAAAGAACGTGCTCCAGAGAATGATCGCTGCTGGGGGCATGGCCCAGAAAGCCCAGTTGTTGACTCGAGGCCAATACATGTCATCCGCACCGATTTGAAGCGGCACCATCCAGTTCGCCAACCCGGTCAGACCCGGCATGATGGCGAGGAAAATCATCGTCAGACCGTGCATGGTCGTTAGCGAGTTGAAGAATTGCGGCTGCATCAGTTGCATGCCCGGTTGGAACAGCTCCGAGCGGATCATCAGTGCCATCACCCCGCCCACCATGAGGCCCACCAGGCTGAGCACCAAGTACATGGTGCCCACAGCCTTGTGGTTCACCGTTAACAGCCAGCGCAGGATGCCTTTTCGGGGACCGTGGTGCGCGTCGTGCTCATGGACGTGACCGATCGTGGTGTCTGCTGCGGTACTGTGCAAGACATGTTCAGAGGAGTGATTCATCGTGCGGCCTCTATTTCTTTGGGCGTAATGAGATCCCCGGTGTGGTTACCCCAGGCGTTACGTTCGTAGGTAATGACGGCGGCGATGTCGCGGTCGCTCAACTGCTTGCCATAGGCCTGCATGACTGGATTCTTCTTGCTGCCGTGCACTACGATATCGATATGATCCTTGACGCTGATGCTCATGCCGTCGAGGGCGGGAAACGCACCTTTGATGCCCTTGCCATTTGCTTGGTGACAGGCAACACAGATCGTGCCGTAGACCTTTTTGCCCTGGGCCATGGCGGTGTTCATATTCCATGGGCCAGCCGCTTGCGCATTCGTCGCGGCAAGGGCTGCCTTTTCCTTATTCATCCACTCGGCATACGCGGCGGGCATCATGGCTTCGACCACGATCGGCATAAAGGCATGACCCGCCCCGCAGAGTTCAGCGCACTGTCCTCGGTAGGTTCCGGGTTTGTCGATGACAAAGCTCATTTTGTTAACCTTCCCTGGGATCGCATCGGTTTTGAACCCGAGCTGGGGAACCCACCAGGAATGAATGACATCTGAGCTGGTAACCTGTACCTGAACGGTTTTACCCACCGGAACGACCATGGGGTGATCCACGTTAAGGAGGTAATAGGGAACGTTGGCGGGTGATTCCTTGGCACCGAGCTGGCTGGCGTCCCGACTGGGAGAGGCCAGGTTGCTGAAGAACGAAATGCCCTCACGTGGGTATTTGTATTCCCATTTCCATTGTGAGCCGAGGACATCAATCACGACATCCGGCGTCGCAGGTTGGGCATTAGCTGCAATAATCGCCTTGGTGGCAGGTACAGCGATGGCGATCAGAATCAATGCCGGAACCAGTGTCCAGATGACTTCAACGGCCGTGTTCTCGTGAAACTGTGATGCCACCGCACCACGAGAACGTCGGTGACGGACCAGCGACCAAGCCATAACGCTAAACACACCGATACCGATAACGACACAGACCCAAAACACCAGCATGTGCAAGTCATAGGCCGTTTGACTGGTTGTCGTTACGCCGACCGGCATGTTGAAACTCAGCGGGTCTTCTTGTGCCGCCATGACCGACGAGAGCGGTGCAAGTAACCCCGTCACTATCAGAATTAAACGCGTTGCCATCCTGACTCCCCTGTGTGTGCCTTCTGAAAACTTCGAACGACACCATCCCGATGTGTTCGGAGAACAAAAGCAAAAATAATTTTTTCTTTCTTTAATCATCTGCGTTTCAAACCGCCGATGATGGCGGCACAGCCTTGTGTCCCCCCGAACCGAAGAGTTCACTCTTCGGTTCCACTATGATCAACACACCGAACTTGTCCTTTTTTATGCTGGAATTACCTATTAATTCGGTGCGTTAATCAAAATCATTTTACATACAGAGGCAATTAATTTGTCAATAGTAAAGTAAGCATCATTTTTCTATTAGCCATAAAGCTTTTAATTATTTAAAACGGTTAATATTAATGTTAAAAAATCAGATTATATGTTTATTATAAAATTTGAAATTTGCTTTATTGTAATTTAATTAATTTCTTATAAAGCATGCTTCACGTCGATCGCTTGAACCGACCATTACGGCACCTTTCGGCCTTAATTCTTTTTATCGATCCAAGTGGCGCAATCGAGGATGGGGCGATTTGATTAACAGGTTCCATTTTATGAAAAGTTACGGCCAGCGAAGAACCCAAGCAGCCCATACCAGCCTTATAAAAGGCTTACAAACATGCATGCCCGCCTGTTTGTAAGCCGCATAAAAATCAATGATTTGTTGTGTATTCCAAGGGGGTTTATTTGTATGTGGGGCAGCTCTGGATCAAGTAGAGCATCATAAGCAAAATAGGTAGTATATTTAATATATTTGATATGCAATTATTTATTGCTTGGATAATATATGACTGTGATAAGCCGCACCCATGGGAGTAAAGGACATGCGTTACATTGGCAAACTCATGAAAATGCCGGGCGTTATAGCTGCGGGGTATTTCACCTACAAGGGCGAGATAAGAGATTACATGGGATCTCTTTCTAAAACAGAAGCTCAGCGACTTGCTGCCATGTGTTACGCCAACCTTAGAATGGTGCGAATGCAAGGAAATATGTTGGAGGCTCTCACCGCGTACAAACCGAATCAAGAATATTGCGGATTGCATTCAGCGAATGGGTGGATTGTTCGGGGTGCCCAAAAATCCATCTGCGTCGTTTCAGATTCATTTTGCATTCTTAACAACATCGATGGCTCACTCAATGCCATATTGCATCTCATGCTCAACGAAACTAAAGAAGCCCAAGACCACTTAATTTAATCAAAAATGATCGGACGGATTACTTGAATGAGTGTCCAAGCCGTCAACGCACCTTCAGATAAGTATCCATCACGGAGGACCATCATGGCCACAACCAATGAATTGACCCAAGTGCCTGGCGCCGTCGCAGGCTTTACCTTTTCACCGTCCGGTCAGCTTCTCGATTCCGATATCAAGCCTGGTAATCATGAACTGGACGAATCGACCTTGGAAATGCTCGCGCACATTTGCGTGGCCAACCTAGCGATTAGCAACATGCAGGCCGTTGGCTGGGAAAAGTCCAGCGAACTTAAGGGATTTAATCCCGTTGAAGGATTTACGTTCGTTTGCCTCGATGTCTCCGTGGTCGCCCGCGGTAACAAGGCGATTGTGCTCATCAACCAAAATGCGGACTACGATAAGGCTTTCGAGGCACTCGCAGACTGAGGAGGGATCATGATCAATCAACTGAAGAAAATAGATGGCGTGATGGCAGTCGTCGTATTTACCGAAGGACTGAAACCTGCGCCCATGACGGTGCTTGGGGAGCTGCCGCTGGATGAGGCCAAGCGCCTGTCCCGCTTTGCTAATGATTACATGCGGTTATTGCAGGGGCTGATCGACCAGTTCGCCATGTTGACGCCATCAAGGCAATGGGTGCTCGTCAATGGTTGGGCCGTGCACGGTCCGAAATTTTCGGTGTACGGATGGGGGAATCTCGTCTGCATCGTGGATAACAGCAAGGTAAACCACAACATGATCAAACTGGTCAAAGATACCTTTCTGAATATGTAAGATTGAGGGTCCGATCTTTCTGATCATCAATGATTCGTCGCGAGCCGGCGTAGCAATCGTCTCAGCGATCAAACCCTCATACGTCTGGCCCGTTTTTTATTTTCCAATGCAGAAATTGCTGAAAATTTCACCGAGCAGATCATCTGCGGTGAATTTTCCGGTGATTTCATCCAAGGCTAGCTGTGCTCGACGGAGCGATTCGGCTGCCAGTTCTCCAGCGGATTGTGTCGTCAAAGCACTATGGGCAGAAATGATTTCTTTTTGAGCACCAAGTAAGGCATCCAGGTGTCTTCTTCTGGCGATGAACTGACCGCCTTCCGTGGATTGATAACCCATGATTTCCTTGAGATGTGCGCGAAGTTCCTTAATGCCCGCGCCGGTTTTTGCGCTGATGCCCAGATGGATTTTTTCCTGATCGAATCCTGCTGGACGACCGCTCAGGTCGATTTTGTTGAATACCCAAATGGTGTGTTTGCGCGGCAGCATGGCTCGGATCTTTTCATCCTCATCCGGATTATTGCGGTGGTCGTCCTGAAGAAACAACACCGCGTCCGCCTGTTCCACTTCACGCCAGGCGCGGCGAATGCCTTCACGTTCAATCGGCTCGTCACTTTCACGCAAACCGGCGGTGTCGATGATATGGACGGGCAGGCCATCGATCTGAATTTCGGCGCGTAGTACATCGCGTGTGGTGCCCGGTATGTCGGTCACAATGGCACGATCATCTCCGGCTAATTGATTCAGCAGACTCGATTTCCCGGCGTTCGGCTGACCGACGATCGCGACGCGCATGCCCTCGCGAAGGAGTACGCCTTGCTGTGTTTCAGACAGCAGTTCGGCGATTTCATCGACCAGTTGCTGTGATTGGGTAATCAGCCGGGCATCGGAAAGAAAATCAATTTCTTCTTCGGGAAAATCAAGCGCGGATTCGATGAACATGCGCAACGCAATCAGCTGTTGTGTGACGCGATGAACCCGTTCGGAAAACACGCCTTGCAGAGCCTGACTTGCGGCCTGCGCGGCGGCCTGGCTGCCGGCATCGATCAAATCGGCTACCGCTTCGGCCTGCGCCAGATCCATTCGTCCATTGAGAAAGGCGCGTTCGGTGAATTCACCCGGGCGAGCCAGTCGCGCGCCCTGTTGAAGAATCAGTTTCAGCAGATGATCCAGTACGACCGGGCCGCCATGGCCTTGCAATTCCACCACGTCTTCGCCGGTGTACGAATGCGGCGCCGAAAATACAAGGCAAAGCCCGTCATCGATGAGCGCGCCGGTATTGGGGTGTTTAAATGGGACGTGCCGCGCGTAGCGGATCGGAGGCAAGGTCGAGACGATGCGTTCGGCAATCGCGTGCGCTTGCGTGCCGGATAAACGAATAATGCCGACACCACCACGTCCGGGCGCTGTGGCAATGGCGGCAATGGTGTCGTGTGGCGAATGCATGAGCACGCCCGAGGGATTACTCGGACTTGATCAGTGCCATCTGCTTCTCGATTTTCCGCGTGATCATGTACTGCTGCGCAATGGAGAGCAGATTGTTCACGAACCAGTACAGAACCAAACCTGCCGGGAAGAACGAGAAGAAGATGGTAAAGATGACCGGCAACCAGGCAAAGATTTTCTGTTGCATTGGGTCAACCGGCGCCGGGTTGAGTTTCTGCTGGATGAACATGGAAATACCCATGAGCAACGGCAGCACGAAATACGGATCCTTCTGCGACAGGTCATGGATCCACAAAATCCACGGCGCTTGGCGCAATTCAACCGATTCGGCCAATACCCAATACAGAGAAATAAAGACCGGAATTTGAATCACAATGGGCAGACAGCCACCCAAGGGATTAATTTTCTCCCGCTGGTAAAGCTTCATCATTTCCTGGGAAAGCTTTTGTCTGTCCTCGCCGAATTTTTCCTTGAGCGCCTTCATCTTCGGTGTGACGGCACGCATTTTCGCCATGGAGCGATAACTGATGGCCGAAGGCCAGAGGAAGAAGAGTTTAATGACCAGCGTCACCAGCACGATCGACCAGCCCCAGTTGCCAACCCATTCATGGAAGTGCTTGAGCAGCCAGAAGATCGGATCGGCGATGACGGTGAAAATACCGAAATCGATAGTAAGGTTCAGGCCTTGTGCGAGCGGCGCAAGATTGGCCTGGATTTTCGGACCGACATAAAGCGTGGATGACAATTCACCCGAGCCCCCAGCCGGAATAGTCGTGACCGGGGAACTCATGCCGATGGTGTACAGGGTCTGATTGTTCTTGTCCGACACGAGCGTGTAGAAATGGTTGACCTGTTGGCGATCGCTCGGTACCCAGGCACTCATGAAGTAGTGTTGGATAATAGCCACCCAGCCACTGCTCAAATCCTTCGAAAGCTTGGTTTTCAGCATTTCCTCGAACGGAATCTTTTCATAGGCCAAACGATCTTTCGTGCCGGGTACATCACCCGCGTAAACCGTGCCGGTATAGGTGTGAACCAGCTGCGTGCCCGGCGTGGTACCCAGCCGCGTCAATTGACGATATTGGCTGGCCGCCCAGGGGGATTGGCTGGTGTTGTCGATCTTGTATTCGACCTGAACGGTGTAATCACCACGTTTTATGATGATCAACTTGGTGATCTTGATGCCGTCCTTTTCCCAGGTAAGTGGAATGCGTAACTCATTTTCACCTGGCGTCAGCGTGTATTCCATTTGCGGGGCAGTGTATTGGGCGTAGTGGTCCGGCGCCGGTGCGCCTTTCTCTCCGATCAAGCCCGATTGCGCGACATAAACGAAGCCGTTACTGTCCGTCAGCAATCGAACGGGGTCGGCCTTGTCCTGTTCTTGAGGATATTTGAGCAGATCGGCTTCATCGATCACCCCGCCTTGCAGGCTGATTTTCAGAGCCAGTACATCTGTTTTGACAGTAATGGTTTGCGCGGCTTTAGAAGTCGGTTTGGCTGCCGAGCCACCGGGTACGGCGCTTTGGTCCTGGCCACTGGCAGAGGGCGCTGAGGTTGCCGGTATGTCTTTGGCTGCTGTGGGTTGTGCCGGACTATCTGGACTAGCCGCGTTTTGCAGGGTGGCCGCCGTCTGTTGGGCTGATTGCGATTGGTCATGCGTCCAGGCTTGCCAGAGCGATATCAAAACAAAACCAAGAGCAACAACCAGAATTAGGCGGCGATTATCCATCTTTAAGACTCAATCAATTAGGTGGGTTAGTAACGTTATGCCCTGGATTTTGCCCCAGGTTCTTTTTACCTTGGGGCGCGCAATGATCCGCGACAGCCGGGGAGTGATCGACAGACGAAACCGTCGGCGGTTCCTTGTCAGGATCAGGTGTGACGTAGTTTACAGGATGATCGTGACATCTGCGTGGCGAGCTGGTCACTGTTCCGGATTTGCTTTCGGGCACGGGATCGTATCCGCCTTCGCAAAAGGGATTGCAGCGCCCGATGCGCCTTAACGCCATCCAGCCGCCCTTAAGGGCACCATGTTTTTGAATCGCTTCGATCGCATAGTGTGAGCAGGTAGGCTCGAATCGGCAGCTCGGCGGCAAAAACGGGCTGATGAAAATCTGATAAAACCGGACCAGTCGAATCAGGAGCCAACGCATCGCGCGGCCACCTTTTCGAATAGCTGTTTCATCATGATCTGTAATTCGGGATTGGACACTTTTTCGATACCGGCTTTGGCCATGATGACGCAATCAAATGATGGCCATTGGGCTTGATGACGACGAAAATGGTCACGAGCGATTCGTTTGACCCGGTTACGTTCGTGTGCCAAACGTGTTTGACGCTTGGCAATGGCCAGACCTAACCGTGGGTTAGCACCTTGGTTCGGGGTAACCACTGCCATCAGCAGTTCGCAATGAACGCGCTTACCGGATGTTAGCGTTCGCTTGTACTCGTCAGGGCGACGCAAGCGAACATCAACAGGAAAACCAAACCGTTTTGGCGAGGCCATCATGGTTCGGTTAATCGAAATTTTCGATTAAACGGCTAAACGCTTACGGCCTTTGGCGCGACGGGCGTTGATGACCGCACGGCCACCACGGGTAGCCATTCGAGCACGGAAACCGTGTGTGCGGGCACGATGAATAATACTGGGCTGGTATGTTCTTTTCATGGCGAAAATTCCTGTAAATTTATCTGCTTGTGTGGCGCGGGACCATTTTCATCCCCGTTTGTCGGCGAAGACTCAGCCACGCGACGCAACCTGCTCGAGAAAGCAACACAAGCCAAAAGGCCGAGCATTAAACTGAAAAAATGCTGTGTTGTCAATT